>JBMYZB010000009.1:0-22398 GCA_049609945.1 Flavobacteriaceae bacterium | reverse complement strand
TGTTCCCTTCGCTGTGATTGAAGATGTTCCGGTTTTTCCTGGCTGTGAAAAAGTTAAAAAATCTGAACGTAGAAGTTGTTTTCAAGACCAAATGAATAAGCACATACGCAAAAATTTTCGCTATCCTGAAATTGCACAAGAAATGGGTATTCAGGGTAGAGTGTATGTTAACTTTGTTATTGGAAAAGACGGTGCTATTACGAATATCAGGATGCGTGGCCCGGATAATAACTTAGAGAAAGAAGCACAGCGCATCATTTCTAAATTGCCACAAATGACACCAGGTAAGCAAAGAGGACGTCCCGTTCGTGTGCCTTTTAGCATTCCGATCACATTCCGCTTGCAATAAATCATATAGCTACTCTATACACCCGATGCTTGCATCGGGTTTTTACCTAAAAAAACAAGAGATTGGTACGATATTTGAGCCTTTTTTAGGCGAACCAGATACCTTACCGTAATGAAAATCAAAAAGAACCCCAACGTTGACCTCAACAAAAATTCAAGTCTCTATTTTGTTATTGGTCTGTGCCTTGTGCTGTTTCTCACCTGGAAATTGTTAGAATGGAAAACCTTTGAAAAAGACTTTTCTTTAACTGAAGCTCTCGCAGTTGAACAAGAAGATTTATAAGAAATTCCTATTACCGAACAAATTAAAGCCCCACCCCCACCTGCTGCTCCTCCTGCTCCTGTGATTATTGAAGTGGTGGAAGACGAAAGCGAAGTGGAAGAAACTGTGATTGAATCTACCGAAACCGATGAAGAAGAAGAAATTGTGGATGTGGAAGAAGTTGAAATTGAAGAAGAGGAAGAAGAAATTAATGTACCCTTTTCCATTATTGAAGATGTACCCATATTTCCAGGTTGCAAAAAAGTTGATAAATCCAAACGACGTGATTGCTTTCAAGAAAAAATGAATATCCACATTAGAAAAACGTTTCGCTATCCTGAGATTGCACAAGAAATGGGCATTCAGGGAAAAGTTTATGTCAATTTTGTGATTGGAAAAGACGGCGTGATCAGTGAAATAAGGATGCGTGGCCCCGATAAAAATTTAGAAAAAGAAGCTGAGCGCATCATATCTAAATTGCCACAAATGACCCCAGGTAAACAACGAGGCAAACCTGTTCGTATACCGTTTAGAATTCCCATTAATTTTCTCTTACAATAAGCGGTGCCTGTAGGGATTAGTCCCTAGGTCAGATTCTATTTAAATCCGTTGGTCAATGCTGGAGGGTGTGTTATATTTGCAGCTGATTGGACGATGCACGATGCGCCTTACTGAAGCCACAAGACCAAACACCTTTTCAAGCACTGTAAAAGATTTTTTACAACTCACCAAGTTCCGCTTGGCGGTGAGTGTTGTCATTTCATCATTAGCGGGCTATTTGTTGGCTGTAGAGGTTTTGGAGTGGCACATTGTTAGCTATCTTTTTTTAGGTGGTTATGCCATGGTGGGTGCCTCCAATGCATTTAACCAATGGATGGAAAAAGACTTGGATGCTTTAATGCAACGCACCCATAACAGACCCTTGCCTAGCGGGCGTATGCAAACGTCCACGGCACTTATCATTGCCAGTGGATTAACCCTTTTAGGGATTCTCATTTTAGGGCTTATCAATTTTAGAACGGCCTTTTTTGGTGCCCTGTCCATTTTTATTTATGTATGCGTTTACACCCCCCTAAAACGAAAAACACCTCTCGCAGTTTTTGTTGGAGCTTTTCCGGGTGCTATTCCATTCATGTTGGGATGGGTGGCTGCCACCAATCGGTTTGGTATTGAACCCGGTCTGCTCTTTATGATTCAATTTCTTTGGCAATTCCCCCATTTTTGGGCTATTGGCTGGGTACTAAACGAAGACTATAAAAAAGCAGGGTTTAAACTTTTACCCTCTGGAGAAACAGATCGCATAACTGCCTTTCAAATTGTGTTTTATACGCTATGGGTGGTGGTGGTATCTTTGGTGCCGGCTTTTCACTATACGGGCAATTTGCAACTTTCTCTTGTGGCTGCCTTACTCATTGGTTTTATCGGATTGGTCATGCTTTATTTTGCCATGAAGTTAATGCAACAAAAAACTAAAAAAGCGGCCCAGCAGCTAATAGGAGTAAGTATTCTCTACATTACAGCCTTACAAATAATTTATGTGATTGATAAATATGTTACGCTATGAATACAGCAGATTCTATTGAAGTAAAAAATAAACGTGCCAAAAAAATGATGCTTTGGTTTGGCATGATCAGTATGAGCATGACCTTTGCCGGGCTCACCAGTGCCTATGTAGTGAGCAGTTCTAGAGCCGATTGGTTGGAACAAATCACCTTGCCCACTGCCTTCACCATAAGTACAATTCTCATTGTATTAAGCAGTGCAAGTTTTCATTTCGCCAAAAAGTTTTTTCAAAAAGAACAAGTTTCAAAGGCTAGGCTTGCTTTGCTTTTAACGCTAGGCTTGGCCTTAGCATTTATCTATTTCCAATTTCAAGGCTTTTCTGAAATTATTGGGATGGGTTACTATTTTACGGGGCCACAGAGCAGCATCAACACCTCTTATCTTTATGTTTTAGTTTTACTTCATTTAGCACATTTAGGTGCTGGAATCATTGTGGTACTCCGCTTGCTTTATGTGAGCTATTTCACCAACAATCCAACCAAACATAGTCTGGGATTTGAATTGGCCACCACCTTTTGGCATTTTCTTGATTTACTGTGGGTATATTTATATTTATTCGTTTCATTCTACAGCTAAAAATTAATAAATTTGTATTGGATTTAAATTGACAATATGGAAGTAACTGCAACAACAGAAGAGCAAACCAATGTTTGGGGTGGTGGAAACAAACCCCTAAAAGCCAGTTATGGCAAGTTGATGATGTGGTTTTTTATCGTATCTGATGCCCTCACTTTTTCTGGGTTTTTGGTTTCCTATGGCTTTTCTCGTTTTAAAAATATTAATTCTTGGCCCATTGCCGATGAGGTATTTACACACTTTCCTTTTCTTCACGGCATTGATGCTCCGATGTATTATGTGGCCTTGATGACTTTTATTTTAATTTTTTCATCTGTTACTATGGTATTAGCTGTTGATGCCGGACACCATATGAACAAATCGAAAGTGACCTTTTATATGCTCCTTACCATTTTAGGAGGTGCCATTTTTGTGGGGTCTCAAGCATGGGAATGGAAAAACTTTATCAGTGGTGAATACGGTGCTTTAGAAACAAAAGGTGGTCAGATATTACAATTTGTTCATGCTGATTCTGGAAAACGAGCAGCGATTAAAGATTTTGCCGCAACACTTCCTACAGATCGTGCCACACACCAAAAAAATAATGGGATTTGGTATACCCAAGAAAGCACTTTGCCTAATTTTTCTGTGGCTGAGGTGCAAGCCGGTTTTAGGGCTGATGAAAATTTGGTTATTAGAACAGAATTGGTAGACGAAAATGGACACAAAACGGTTCTTTCAAGAGCTGAATCTTTGTCTAAAATACAAGATGCTCAATTGGTGGTGGAAGGGGCCAACCTCATTAGAAATGAATATGGAAATCGACTTTTTGCCGATTTCTTCTTTTTTATTACCGGCTTCCACGGCTTTCACGTCTTCTCTGGCGTGGTTATCAATATTATTATTTTCTTTAATGTAATTCTAGGCACATACGAACGCAGAGGGCATTATGAGATGGTCGAAAAAGTGGGTCTTTATTGGCACTTTGTAGATTTGGTATGGGTGTTTGTTTTCACTTTTTTCTATTTGGTTTAATTTAAAATATAACACATGGCTGCAGAAACACATAAACTTGCCATTTTTAGAGGATTATTAAAGTTTAAGTCCAACCAACAAAAAATTTGGGGGGTACTCATTTTTCTTTCCATTGTTACTACCATTGAGGTGGCACTGGGTATTATGAAACCTGCATTTTTACTTACCCCCTTTCTGAGTATGAAATTACTCAATTGGATTTTTATTGTTTTAACCATAGTAAAAGCCTACTATATTGCCTGGGATTTTATGCACCTGCGCGATGAAACCAGTGGGCTAAAAAATGCAATTGTTTTACCCTTACTTATTTTGATTCCCTACTTGGCCTTTATCTTGATTCTTGAAGCAGATTATATTTTTGAGGTCATGAAAAACGGCTTTGTGAGCTGGAATTTTTAAGGGTTTTGCCCAAAGAAGCAACCATGCTTCTCCCTTTTTATTGAAGATGAAAAAGAAAATTAAAAAGCAACTTGTGTTGGGAATTTTGTTTGTATTCCCATTGTTGGTTTACTTGTTTTTTGCCTCGGGAAAAAACAATTTTGCCAAACTCCCTGTCTTGACTTCCTCTGTAGAACCACTCCCAAATAATAAAGATTTGTTTAATAGAACGGTAGCACTAAAAGACCATATTTCCATTTTGGGCTATTGGGGGGGCAATCTAAATGATAAAAAAGCAGAAGCACTTAATTTAAATGAAAAGATCTTTAAACGTTTTAATGGCTTTTCCGACTTCCAATTCGTTTTTTTAGTTAATGAGCAAAATAAAGAACAAGTGCAGGCACTACAAACTGCTCTGCAAACCGGAACAGGCACTGACTTGACCAATTGGTATTTTGTGCCAGCAACGGCTCCTGAAATACAAGCCCATTTTCAATCTTTAAAAACACCTTTACAACTTAACGAACAGGACAGCTCGCCTTATGTTTTTATTGTGGACAAAGATTTGAGCTTGAGGGGAAGAAATGATGATGAAGACACTCAAATGCTCTATGGTTTTGATGCACGATCTGTAGCTCAAATCTCCAAAAAAATGATTGACGATGTAAAAGTGATCTTGGCTGAATATCGATTAGCACTTAAGATCTATAATTCAGATAGAAAAAAATAAGAAGATGAAAAGGTTGTCTTATCTAGGCTTAGTAGCTGTAATTTTCCTTTTTGGGGCTTTGTTTATCCCTAAAATTGTTAAACGATTTCAAACAAATACCGTGGTACAAGACAATAGAGCTACATCTGCTCAACCGTTAAGTTATATACAACTAAATGGTCAAACCAAGAAAGTACCTCCCTTTACGTTCTTAAATCAAGATAGTTTGTTTATCTCAAACCTAGACTTCAAAAATAAAGTCTATGTAGCCGAATTTTTTTTTACCTCCTGTCCTACCATTTGTCCCATAATGAATAAAAATATGAAAAGTATAGAAGAGCGTTTTGGACAACGAGATGACTTTGGCATTGCCTCCTTTTCAATAGATTCCAAACATGATACCCCATCGGTTTTGAAAGCCTATGCCGAGCAATATGATGTTTTTTCATTAAATTGGCATTTCCTTACCGGGGAGAAAAAAGAAATATATGAACTCGCCAATACTGGATTTAATATATTTGCGGCAGTGAACCCACGAGTGGCAGGAGGTTTTGAACACCAGGGTTATTTTGCACTCATCGATAAAAAAGGGTTTATACGCTCTAGGACAGATCAATTTGGGAATCCTATAGTATATTATCTGGGCATTGATCGTGAAGACGGTAGAAGAGATGAAGTAGAATGGGTCATCGAAGACATTGAAAAACTCTTAGCAGAATGAAAAAGCACAGGATTCAATCAAAAGAAATTAACTATAAAATCCTTATTTGGGTTGTTTCTATTTTGATCCCTGTTGTGGTGGCCATTTTATTTACCATCCGAATTCCTAATGTGGCTCCTCTTTCCTTTTTGCCGCCCATTTATGCCGGAATCAATGGGGTTACAGCTTTAGTTTTGATAGGGGCTTTTTTTGCTGTGAAAAGCAAAAACCTTTTGTTGCATGAACAATTAATGAAAACCGCCATTGCTCTTTCAGTAGTGTTTTTAGTGATGTATGTGGCCTATCACATGACCTCAGATCCCACCCCCTATGGAGGAGGTGGAACTTTAAAATACATTTATTATTTCATCTTAATTTCACATGTATTGCTTTCCATTGGCATCATTCCATTGGTTTTAGTTACCTATGTTAAAGCTATTTCAAAGCTTTTTTCAGAGCATAAAAAAATAGCTCGCTATACTTTTCCTATTTGGCTCTACATTGCCATTACAGGCGTTATTGTTTATTTGATGATTGCACCTTATTACGTGAATTAAATGAAAGCAAAATCACTCCTTTTATGGGTTGTTTTGATTTTTTTGATCGGAATGGAAAGCAGCTATGGACAATGTTCCATGTGCAGAGCCGTCTTGCAATCAGGAGAAGCACAAGAAACAGCTAAAGGAATAAATAATGGTATTTTATATTTAATGGCTCTACCCTATATTTTGGTTGGATTGGTGGGTTGGAAAGTCTTCCAAATTCTAAAAAAAGGTTAATTTACTGTAACATTTGCCTGATTTTTTCGTCTTACTATGAGATGATGTCAAAAAACACGATCTTTGTATTGCATTTATTGAAAAAATGATAACAATAGAAAACCTTCACAAATCTTACAAAATGGGCGAATCTTCATTGCACGTTTTAAAAGGAATAGATTTTAATGTTAATAAGGGTGAGTTAGTAGCGATTATGGGGTCTTCCGGTTCTGGAAAATCTACCCTTTTAAACATTCTGGGCATGCTCGACTCAGCAGATGAAGGCATTTATGAGTTGGATGGGGTGCCCATAAAAGACTTGAACGAAACGAAAGCGGCTAAATACCGCAATCAATTTTTAGGCTTTGTTTTCCAATCGTTTAATCTGATTAATTATAAAAGCGCCCTCGAAAATGTGGCCTTACCGCTCTATTATCAAGGCTATGGACGAAAAGAAAGACAACAACAAGCCTTAGATTATTTGACTAAAGTGGGCCTGCGAGATTGGGCCACTCACTTACCCAGTGAACTCTCTGGGGGGCAAAAACAACGAGTGGCTATTGCACGAGCCATGGCATCCAAACCCAAAGTTCTTTTGGCTGATGAACCTACGGGTGCCCTAGATACTAAAACCTCTTATGAGGTGATGGAACTTATCCAACAAATTAATGAAGAAGGAAAAACGATATTGGTAGTGACCCATGAACCCGATATTGCCCAAATGTGTAAGCGAATTGTAAAATTGAAGGATGGCGTTATTGTTGAAGATAATATGACAGAACAAAAATCCGCTACAGCCCATGTTTAGCAGAGACCGTTGGCAAGAAATTTTCCAAACTATAGCAAAAAATAAGCTCCGTACTTTTTTGTCTGGGTTTACAGTGGCCTTAGGCATCTTTATTTTTATTGTACTTTTTGGTTTAGGAAACGGTCTTAAAAATTCATTTCAAAAGTTTTTTGTTGATGATGCCAATAACGTTATATTCCTTTACCCGGGCAGAACCTCTAAGCCCTACAAAGGTTTTAAAGCCAACCGAAGAATTGAATTTAAAAATGAAGATTTAGAGGACATTAAAAATAATTTCCCTTTTTTTTTAGAGAGTTTAACCCCTAGAATAGAACGTAGTGCCACTGTGCGCTATAAAAATGAAAGTAATTCTTACACCACTCGTGCCGTAGCTCCTGCTCATCAACAGGTTGAAAAAACGATCATCATGCAAGGGCGCTATCTCAACAATAACGACATGGTAAACAAAACCAAACATGCCGTCATTGGTCGTTTGGTAGCCAAAGATTTATTTAAAAACGAAAACCCTATTGGGAATTATATTGATGTGAATGGGAGTGCCTTTAAAGTAATAGGGATTTTTCAAGACGAAGGGGGTGATAGAGAGGAACGAAATATTTATATTCCATACACCACTCGACAACAATTGGAAAAAGGAAATGACAAATTAGATCAAATTGTGGTCACCTTCCGAAATGAACTAGGTCATACTGGAGCACTTGCTTTTGAAGCAGCGTTGCGGAAATTTTTTAAAGAAAAGAAAGCCATTTCACCCTCTGATCCCAATGGTATTTATTTTCGAAATGTGGCAGATAATTTAAAGCGAAACCAACAATTTGCAGAAGTACTGCAACTTATTGTAGCTTTTGTGGGTTTGGGCACTCTCATTGCCGGTATCATTGGCATTTCCAATATCATGGTATTTGTGGTTAAAGAACGCACCAAAGAATTAGGCATTCGTAAAGCATTGGGCGCTACACCACTATCAGTAATTCAGATGATATTACAAGAATCTGTTTTTATTACCACCCTATCCGGATATGTGGGCCTCTTTTTGGGCATGCTCTTGCTCAAAAATTTAGGTGTTAAATTAGAAGATTATTTTATTATCAATCCCTACATTAACCTTAATACCGGTATTTTTGCCACCTTTATCCTTATTTTTTTTGGAAGTATCGCTGGTTATATTCCAGCCAAACGTGCCGCCCGAATTAAACCCATAGTTGCTTTACGAGATGAATAATTTAAAAGTTTTGTGGGATTGGGATACCTGGCAAGAAATTTTTGGATCTATTTCTAAAAATAAAACACGAACCATCATTACGGTGATTGGGGTGCTGTGGGGCATCTTTATTTATATTGCACTCTCGGGTGCCGCCAAGGGCTTAGACAATGGCTTTGAAAAGCAATTTCAGAATATCGCTATGAACTCCATGTTTGTGTGGGCACAAAGCACCAGTATTCCCTATGATGGCTTTAAAATTGGTAGAGATATTAACCTCTATATATCCGACATGGATTACTTACAAAAAAGCATACCCGAAATTCAATACATTTCTGGAAGAAATACACGGGGTGCATTTGGCGGATCGAGTGGTGTTGTTAATCGCAATAACATATCCAATAGTTATAATATTTATGGTGATTTTCCCGAGTTTACTAAAATAGCCGCTAAAAAGATATACGAAGGGGGCCGATTTATAAATGATAATGATATAACCCACGCTCGAAAAGTATGTGTAATTGGAGAACGAACGCAAGAAGAATTATATGAAAAAGGAGAAGATCCTTTAGGCACCTATATTCGGGTTGATAACATTTTTTTTAAAGTGGTGGGCGTTCATAAGTTTACACCTGGAGGAGGATTTGAAACCGACGGCGATATTTTTATTCCCTTCACCACCTTTAAAAAACTTTACAATACCGGAAACCGGGTAATGTGGTTTGCCATTGCGGCTTACGATGATGCCAATGCTGTGGAAGTAGAAAAGAAAATTAAGGCGGCTTTGCGCAGAAGGCATCGCGTATCTCCTCAAGATGAAAGGGCCTTTGGATCTGTTAATTTAGGAGAGATATTCACCCGCATTATGGGATTTTCAAGAGGGATGACCTTGCTTTCTTTGGTGGTAGGTATTGCCACCATTTTGGCAGGGGTCATTGGCATTGGGAATATTTTATTGATTTCTGTAAAAGAACGTACTAAAGAATTGGGCGTGCGCAGAGCCTTAGGGGCGACCCCTTCAGAAGTGCGCAATCAAATCATTTTAGAATCGGTTTTTTTAACCCTAGTAGCCGGTATTATGGGTATTATTCTAGGGGCCGTTGTATTGGCGGGCATTAACGCCTTAACGCAAGACCAGACCGATTTTCCCTATACCAATCCAACCGTGCCAATACCTTATATAATGGGAGCCCTCTTTTTGATGGTCTTTTTAGGCACGCTCATCGGATTGATCCCGGCTCAACGCGCCGTTAGTATAAAACCCATTGATGCTTTAAGAGAAGAATAATTTAAACAAAAAAAAATGAAAATTTTAAAATATGTCGGCCTTGCTGTTTTGGTTTTTGGAGCCCTTTTCGCAGCGGCTTACTTTATTAAAACCAACTCCAAATCCATAATTGAATACGAAATAAAAAGCCCGTTTATAAGTTCAGTTGAAAAGAAAACGGTGGTAACCGGAAAAGTAATTCCTGAAGATGAGGTAGAAATTAAGCCACAAATTTCTGGTATTATTGAAACTCTTTTTGTGGAAGAGGGTGATCAAGTGAAAACTGGCGATTTGTTAGCCAAAGTGAAAGTGGTGCCTAACGAGCAGAGCTTAAACAGTGCTAAAGGACGTTTAGAAAACACCAAAATTGTTCTTCAAAATGCTGAAGTTGCCTACAAGCGAAACAAAGCCCTTTATGAAAAAGAAATTATTTCCAGACAAGAATTTGAATCGGCAGAATTGCGATACAATCAAGCCCAACAGGATGTAGCCAACGCTGCTTCTGACCTACAAATCATTAGGCTAGGCTCAGCAGGGGGCTCCACTACTGCCAATACCAATGTGCGTGCCACAGTGCCCGGCACCATTTTAGAAATTCCTGTTAAAGAGGGAGACCAAGTGATTGAAAGTAACACCTTTAACAACGGTACGAGCATTGCCACCATAGCTGATCTCAACAAAATGATTTTCGAAGGAAAAGTGGATGAAGCCGAAGTGGGTAAACTTAAATTGGGTATGCCCTTAGAAGTTAGCCTTGGAGCCATTGAGGATCAAAAATTTGAAGCCCGACTAAAATTTATTGCCCCCAAGGGAAATGAAGAGCAAGGAGCCGTACAATTTATTATTGAAGGCGATGTATATCTAAATGATTCTACTTTTGTTCGCGCTGGCTATAGCGCCAATGCTTCGCTCATCTTGGAGCGTAAAGATAGCATTTTGGTGATCCCGGAATCTTTGTTGCAGTTTGAACAAGATTCTGAAATCCCATTTGTTGAACTTCAGTTGGAAGATCAAAAATTTGAGAAAAAGGAAATTGAAACCGGAATATCGGACGGTATCAATATTGAAGTGATCTCTGGACTTACTCTAGAAGACAAAATAAAAGTTTGGAATAAAACGGAACCTAAAAAATTGAGAGACGAAGATGAAGAAGCCTCAAACTAAGTCTATGAAAATATTTCAATCCTTTTTCATTGTTTTTCTTTTTGCCACCGGGCTTGGTTTTGCACAAACCTTAAGTCTCGAAGAATGTATTGCCATGGCCTTAGATAAAAATATTAGTATCAAACAGGCAAATTTAGAAATTGACAATGCTAAAGTGGAACAATCCGATGCCCGTTCTGCCTTTTTGCCGAACATCAATGTGCAATCTTCTCACTCGTGGAATATAGGTTTAAACCAAAACATAACAACAGGAATTTTAGAAAACCAAACCACGCAGTTTACCTCCATTGGGGGTAGTGTGGGCATGTCTATTTTCAATGGACGCAAGAATTTTACCCAGCTTTATCGATCCAATTTAAATCTCTTAGCACGAGAATATCAATTGAAAGACATGGCAGATGATGTGCGCTTATTGGTAGCTAATGCTTTTTTACAGATCATGTTCAACAATGAGATTCTAAATGTTTCTCAAACGCAATTAGCCCTTAGTCAAACTGAACTGGCACGCACTAAAAATTTAATCGAATCTGGCATATTGGCCCCTGGTGATGTATATGAAATTCAAGCTACAGTTGCCGCTCAAGAACAGGCACTAATCCTGGCGGAAAACAATTTGCGGCTTTCTAAAATCAACTTGGCTCAATTGTTATTAATTCAAGACTATGAAAATTTTGATATAAAATTGGAAGACTTAGAAGTGCCTTTTTCAGAAATTTTAACCAAAGCGCCCAAAGAAATTTATGAAAAAGCCCTAACCTTTCGCAACGATATTCAAATTGCAAATACCAACGTAGAAATTGCCGAAACCGATATTAAATTAGCAAAAGCAGATCAATTGCCATCATTATCAGGATTTTATAGTTATAGTACTCGAATTTCATATAGCGATCGACGTTTACCCAGTGGCACATTCACAACACAGCCCATTGGCTTTCTCGAATCAACGGGAGAATCTGTTTTAACTCAAATTCCTAATACCCGCATTGTAGGGCCCGATTCTTTCTTTAATCAGTGGAGTTTGTTTGATGGACATAATTTTGGTTTGCAACTCAGTATCCCCATCTTTAATCGTAATGCGGTGCGCAATCGCATCACACGAAGTCAAATCAATTTGGAACGCCTGACCAATCAGTTGGAACAAGAAAAACTGAATTTGGAAAACACCATTAATCAGGCTTATAATGATACCAAAGGAGCTTACAAGGTGCATGAAGCCGCTCAAGTAACCCGTTTAGCTCGGCAACAGGCTTATGCAAATGCCACCGATCGGTTGGCGGCAGGCGCCATTAATTCTTTTGAATTTATACAATCCAAACAACGCTATGAAGCAGCCGTATCAGACGCCATTCGGGCCAAATTTGATTATATCTTTAGACTCAAAATTTTAGAATTTTATTTTGGTTTACCCGTTCAATTGAGACCTTAAAAGAAACTTCTTTTCAAACGGTTTATTATTTTTACAGCGCAATGGCATTGATTTTACATATAGAATCAGCCACCAAAAATTGTTCGGTGGCATTGGCAAAAGATGGAGAAATTGTGGCGTTTAAAGAAAAAGCAACGCCTAATTATAGCCATGCCAAACAATTGCACCCCTTTATCGAAGCCCTTTTTAGGAATGCTTCTGAAAAGGTAGAAAGCCTAGATGCTGTGGCTGTAAGCAAAGGCCCTGGTTCTTACACAGGATTGCGTATTGGCGTGGCAACGGCCAAGGGCCTTTGCTATGCTTTATCTATTCCATTAATGGGCATAAATACCCTCCAATCTATGATTCAGCCCCATCTGAATCAAGGGCAATGGCTAATTCCAATGCTGGATGCACGACGCATGGAAGTATATACAGCCCTTTTTGATGCCCAAGGTAATGCCGTAAAACCAACATGGGCAGAAGTGCTTGAACCCGATTCTTTTGACACTCATTTGGGAGATCAAAAGGCCTTTGTCTTTGGTGAAGGAGCCCATAAGTTTAAAGCCCTTTGTTCCAACAAAAATTTGCATTTCCTTTCGGATTTCGATTACCCTTCTGCCCTAACGATGACTGGGTTGGCTTTTGAGGCCTTTCAAGAAAAAAAATTTGAAGACGTGGCTTATTTTGAACCTTTTTATTTGAAAGAGTTTCTGGTTACTCCACCAAAAGCCAACAATTAATTAAGCAATAAATCTAATTTGCTCCAAACCACTTTCCAATCTTCTTCAGGCTGTTCGCAATGTTGCCCTTGACAAAAATAGATCAGGGTTTTTCCTTTTACACCTCTATGGATTAATAAGGGATGTGCGGTGGCTTGAGGTGCTCCAGCCCAATGAATCAGAGGATAGGGGTGTTGCTGCAGTTGAGCCATAATTTTTTTATAGTTGGGCCCTACCACTGCAATTTCTACCGATGTTTCAGCATCCCAAAGGGCAAGTTGCCACCACAGGCAATAACTTCTTGGATAAGCCAATAGACTTTCTTGCATTTGTGAAAGCATGTCCAGGGCTCTTTTCTTCCACTCCGGTTTGTTTTGGTGCATAGCCAAACGCCATAGGTTTTCAGCCATCAGCGCATTAGAAGAAGCAATCACGTTATCTTCCAATTCAAAAGAACGGTTCCAAGGCAATTGCGTTTTCTGTTCGTTGTTTAAAAAAAGGACCGTTTCTGTATCAAAAAAATGATTTAAAACATATGTTGTCAATACCCCGGCCTGAGTTAAATAGGCCTCCACAAAAAAGGTTTCATAAGCGGTTACATAAAGCTTGATGAGTTGGGCGTAATCTTCCAAAAGGCCGTTGCCCTCAAAAACCCCCTTTTTATGGATACGCCATAGTTGCCCGCTAGGACGCACAAATGTATCTGTAATAAAGCGCAAATGTTTTTGTGCTAAAGCGGTATAGTCAGGCTTTGAAAAACTTCGAGCGGCCATCAGCAAGCCGAAACAAACCATTGCATTCCAAGAGCAAATTTGTTTATCATCAAGGAAAGGAAAAGATCTTTTTTTCTTTGCTTGTTGTAAAATGGAGCGCCATTTTTCTTGTTTTTTTTGGAACTCAGCTAGGTCTAGTTGCTGCTGTTGACAATACGTTTTGGCAGTTGCTACCCTCATTAACACATACTTCCCGTTTTCCCAATAGCCATTTTCGTTCACCTGATAATAAGCCGTAAACAGCAAAAAATCTTCTTTTAAAAGGTTTTTTAATTCATTAGGTGTCCAAACATAATAAGCTCCTTCTTCCATTTGCCCCTCAGCATTTTGGCTATCAGCATCGAGGGCGCTAAAAACACCTCCTTCTTCATCACTCAAATGGTTTTGGATAAAGTCAATGGTTTGTAACACAGTTTCTTTATAGAGGGGTTCAGGCTTTAGGAGGTAAGCTTGGCTATAAACACTGAGTAATTGCCCATTGTCATAGGCCATTTTTTCAAAATGTGGGATATGCCAACGTTGGTCCACAGCATAACGAGAAAAGCCCCCTTCTATGGGGTCATAAAGTCCACCCAAGGCCATTTTGGTTAAAGTGTTGTGAAAGTGGTTGAGGTATTCTTTATTCTGATATAACTGCCCCGCCATTTGCCAAAGATTGAGTTGAACAGGCATCATAAATTTTGGTGCTCCCAAAAAGCCGCCATAAACGGTGTCCACTTTTTCATATAGTGATGCCATGATTGTTCTTGCATCTAATGGTTTTTTTTTCTTTAGGGTAAGTCTATTTTGAACAGGGGCCATCGCTTGCATGGCTCCTTGAATACGATTGGCCTGTTCCAGTAACTTATCAGGTTGATAGTGATTTAAATGCTGTATTTGTTGCAAGGCACTGCACCAATTTTCTTTGGGTAAATAGGTGGTACCCCAAATGGGTCGACCATCGGGTAGCGCAATAATGTTTAGGGGCCAGCCCCCGTGTCCGGTAAAAATCTGAAGAGCCGACATATAGACCTGATCCAAATCGGGGCGTTCTTCTCTATCTATTTTGAAATTGATAAAATGGGCATTCATCAAATGTGCCACGGTGGCGTCTTCAAAACTTTCATGCGCCATCACATGGCACCAATGACAAGCCGAATAGCCAATGCTTATAAGCAGCAATTTTTGACTTTCTTGTGCTTGAGTTAGTCTTTTTTTATCCCATATTTGCCACGCCACGGGTTGGGAAGCGTGTTGCTGTAAATAAGGGCTTATGGCAGCCGCAAGTTCGTTTTTCAGCTCCTTCAAAATGGCGTTTTACGGTTAACCGTTGATGGCTTCTACACCATAAACTTTTTCAGGAAGCATTTCCTTAAGGATGTTTTCAATACCATTTTTTAAGGTAAAAGTGGAGGAGGGGCATCCACTACAAGCACCCTGTAAAAGGACATGTACAATTTTTTGATCGGCATCATAATGTTCAAAAGCAATATTTCCACCATCAGAAGCCACCGCAGGTTTGACATACTCATCCAAAATAGACACAATTTCTTCTTCAATGGGAGCCAAGGGCATCTTCTCTTTTTCGGCATTTGTAGGAGCAGCTTCTTCACCTTCTTCTACAACCTTTTTTCTTTCGGAAAGATAGTCTGTAATAAATGACCTGACCTCCATCACATGAGTTTCCCAAGAGACTTCTTCCTTTTTAATAAGCGAAATATAATTAGCGTCAAAAAATACTTCTTTAATAAAAGGGAAAGTAAATAAGGCTTGAGCCAAAGGGGCTTTTTGTGCCTCTTCCATACTTTTGTATTCATGCACTTGAGACACTAGAGGTTTGTTAGCTACAAATTTCATAGCTGCTGGATTGGGGGTGCTTTCAGCATAGACAGTGATCGGAATCTTAGAGCCCTCTGTGGCTTCAATTACTATACCACCATCATTTAAATAGGCTTCTAGCTGAGCCGCAACTTCTTCAATCACTTCTTTCCATGCCACAATATCAAAACGCTCCACAAAAAGGCTTTGCCTAGAAAGCCGTACCGATTTAATAAAGGGGAGATAAAAAAGCTGTTGTACAATGGGTGCCTTTGCTGCTGCATCAATATTTTCATAAACCTCAACTTCTTTGGGGCCTAAGGCTTCGTTCATGGTAAATTGTGCCCATTTGCCGTCGGCACTTTCTTGGGCCACTATGGTATGTTTTTTCATCTCAAAGTTTTTTCAAAAATAAGGAAAACCCTTTTTTTTCAAGACGAAAGATCGTTTTTAGTGCTTACCTTTAAACAAAAAAGATGTTGATTAAATCAGTACGTGGCTTTACACCCACGTTTGGACAAAACTGTTTTTTTGCAGACAATGCAACTTTGATTGGCGATGTGAAAATGGGTAACCATTGTTCAGTGTGGTTTCAGGCAGTGGTGAGAGGTGATGTTAACGCCATTCGTATTGGAAATGAAGTTAATATTCAAGATGGGGCAGTAATTCATGCCACCTATGAAAAAGCAGCAACACATATTGGCCATCATGTGTCTATTGGTCATAAAGCCATAGTGCATGGGTGCACCATTAAAGATCGCGTTTTGGTGGGTATGGGCAGTATCATTATGGATCATTGTGTGGTGGGTGAAAATAGTATTATTGCTGCAGGCGCTGTATTGCCCCAAGGAACAATAGTGCCACCAGGATCTGTTTATGCAGGAGTTCCTGCAAAAAAAATAAAATCTATAGACACCAAGTTACAAAAGGGAGAAATTGAACGTATCTCCAAAAACTACTTGCTGTATGCTAGTTGGTATGAAAACCAATAAAAAAGACTGCCCGAAGGCAGTCTTAAATACTGTTTTTGTAATAATATTAGAAACCGAGTTGCTGTTTTACATCACCCATAATGTCTTTTCCTGAAGCAATAATAACACTACCTCCGGCACTGGAATCTAAAATATAATCAAAAGATTGCGCATTGGCCACGGTTTCTATAGCAGCACGTGCTTTTTCGTAAAGTGGACGCATCATTTCGGCCTGCTTTTTTTGAAGTTCTTGCGCCGCTGTTTGTCTAAATTCAGCAATGCGTTGCTGCAAATCTTGCAATTCGGTTTGACGTTGTTGGTTGATCAAATCCGTTTGGTTTTCAGCGTCAGCGCTATAGGACTTTACTTTTGTATCAAATTCTTTTACAGAAGTATCTAGTTGAGTAGCATATTGCTTTTCTAATTTTTCTAATTCTTTATTAGCAGCAATAACCTCGGGCATTTCACTCAACAATTGTTGAGTATTAATATGAGCTACTTTAGATTGTGCGCTAAGAGGTGCTAAAGCCCCTAAAAAAAGTAGGCAGGTAATAAATGTTACAAGTTGTTTCATAATTTAGGATATTAATTATTAGTAGAGGTTTTTTTGGTTTTTAGTGCCTCTATTTGTTCTTTTCTTTCTTCAATTCTTTGTTGTCTATTTATTCGTTTTAAAACTAGGTCGCTAATATCGTAATTTTTTGCTGAATAGAGCATAAAGGCATCTGAAGATCGATCGAAAATAAAATCATATCGTCGTTCTTCGGCCACTTGCTGCACAATACTTAAGATTTGATCTTGAATGGGCTGCAATAAATTGGTGCGTTGCTGAATAAGGTCACCTCGTGGCCCAAAACGTTTTTCTTGTAACGCAATAAGTTCGGAGGAAAAATCTTGAATTTCTAATTCTTTATCGGCAATCAATTCTGGGGTTAGCAACACTTTTTCGGTGTTGAGTTGATCTTGCATTTGCTTAAGCTGAATTTTTTTGAGGGCAATTTCCTTTTTCCAATTTTCAATATTGTTATCCAAAAGGGCACTGGCTTTTTTATATTCGGTTATACTGTTTAAAATCACATTCATGTCGATGTATCCAATGCGGGTTCCTTTTTGTGCCTGAAGCGAAAAGCTACTAAAAACAAAAGCCCAAATACAAATACTGCTATGTAAGTTTCGTATCATCTGATAAGATAACGTTAAATGAAGAGCAATATTTTAAATGAATCGTGAAAAGAAATGTTAAAATTGTTGCCCGATAATAAAATGGGTTTCCCAACCATTTGGTGTTGTTAGGCTGGGATTTACGTTGTCAAACCCATAACCAAAATCAATTCCTAACAAGCCAAAGGCAGGCATAAAGACACGAACTCCAACGCCAGCTGATCGTTTTGAATTGAACGGATCAAAATCTTTAAAGCTGTCATAACCATTTCCTGCCTCTAAAAAGGACAGCGCAAAAATAGAGGCACTAGGCTTTAACGTAATGGGATAGCGCAATTCTAGTGAAAATTTATTGTATATAATAGATCCATCACGGCTAGAAAGTGATTGGTTTTCATAGCCCCGCAATGCAATGGTTTCTCTACCGTCTAGAGCATAGTTCAGCATGCCGTCTCCACCCAAGAAAAAACGTTCAAACGGTATGTTGCCTCGGTCTTTGTTATAGGCTCCTAAAAAGGCGAAATCGGCTTGGGTTTTTAAGACCAACTTATCCACCAATGTGGTATACCACGTTCCATTAAATTTGAGCTTATAAAATTCAAGCCATCTAAATTTTTCTTGGTCAATCTTATCTTGAAGCGGATCTCCATTTTCATCTTGAAACTCTTCTAATGCTCCTAGATTACTAAAGTCTTTGCCTGAAATAAGTGAGTAGGGCGGAGTGAGTTTAGCACTGATCGAGAAGGTGGATCCTCCTGTGGGAAAAATAGGATTGGTATAGGTATTGTTTCTGGTTAAAGCTACTGCATAGGCAAAATTATTAGCTTCACCATTTCCAAAGGTGAAGAGTCCTGTAAAATAATTTTGTAGGTTATAATATTGATAGGATATAGATTGTGAGAGTTGGAAAAAATCATCCGGGATGCGTAATCTTTTTGCTAAACCAAGAGTTACCCCACTGATCTGAAAAGACTGACTGCGATCCGCAAGGCCTGTAAAAAAGTCATAGCGGTATTGAATGGTGTGTGAAAGCGAGGTAGAAAAATTTACTGGGGCTCTTCCACCCATCCAAGGTTCGGCAAAGCTAAAGCTATATGTGCTGTAAAATTGACTCGCTTGCAAACGAAGACTAAGTTTTTGAGCGTCTCCCATGGGGAGTGGCTTATATGCTTTTCTATCAAAAATTTTACGCATAGAAAAGTTGTTGAAGGAAAGTCCTAGTGTGCCAATAAAGCCTCCGCCACCATAACCGCCTTGCAATTCAATTTGACTGGCTCCAGATTCTACCAAATCAAATTTAAGATCTACAGAACCCGAGTTGGGATCCACATTTTCGAAATCTGGACTAATTTGTTCCGCATCAAAAAAGCCCAATTGCCCTAATTCTCGGACGGTTCTCACCACTTGATCCTTACTGTAAAGTGCTCCGGGTTTGGTGCGTAATTCCCTAAAGATTACATGATCATTAGTTTTTGAGTTTCCATTGACAGAAATTTTATTAAAACTGGCCAATTTGCCTTCCGAAATTCGGATTTCAAAATCGATGGTGTCATTTTCTGCGCTGACCTCAACGGTGTTGATGTTCGAAAACAAGTAGCCGTTGTTTTGATATAGGTTGGATAAATCTTGTCCATCTGGCTTTGATGGATTTGCAATTCTTTTTTTAAGCAACACTCCGTTGTAGGTATCGCCAGTTTGGATTCCTAAAATTTGACTGAGTTGGGCATCAGAGTAAACCGTATTTCCAATAAATTTTAGATTGCCAAAATAGTATTTTTTTCCTTCATCAACAGCTAAAGAAAGAGCCAGCTTCTTGTCACTTTGAATAAGCGTATCTTTTACCACCCGTGCATCTCTGTAGCCATTTTCCTTATAATAATCAATCAAACGTTTAAGATCATTTTTATATTCTTCTTCAATATATTTAGAAGCTTTCCAAAAGCGAAAATCTTTCTTCTGTTTGGTTTTTTTAAACTGTGATCGCAATTTAAAGTCAGAAAATACGGCATTATTTTCAAAATCAATACGGTCAATTTTCATACGGTTGCCGCGATCCACATTCACCACCAGTTTATAGGTGTTAGCTTCCAAGCTGTCTAGAACCATGTTTAGATTCACTTTTGCTTTAAGAAAACCATCTTTCTTAAATTTATTTTGAATGTAGTTTTTGGTGTTGGTCAAAAAGCTTTCGGAGAGTTTTTTTCCTGCTTTGAGTTCAGTTTCGTTTATTATGCTTTCGGTCTTTCCCTTTTTCAGTCCATTGATTTTGAATTCTGAGAGAGTTGGAAGTTCTTCAATTTCAATTTCTATTGTAATTTTTTGGCCATCTACTTTGGCGACATAAAAATTGATATCACTAAACAAATTGAGACTCCATAATTTTTGAATAATGGCACTTACTTCTTCTCCCGGGAGTGCTAATTTTTGGCCTTTTCTCAAGCCACTATAAGAAATTAGAGTTTGGTTATTAAAAGTTTTTAAACCCGAAACAATTATGGAATCTAGCGTGTAGGAGCGTCCTTTAACAAAATTTTCTACTTGGGCTTGAAGTGGAAATGACAGACTCATCAAAAACAGCAGTCCTCCCACAAAAGCTATTCGCGACAGGCGGTTTCTACTGGCTGAGTTGTTCACTGGTTTTTCCAAATCTTCGTTCTCTTTTTTGATAACTTAAAAGGGCATCTTGCAAATCAGTTTTCCCAAAATCAGGCCATAAAACTTCGGTAAAATACAATTCGGCATAGGCCATTTGCCAAAGTAAAAAGTTGCTAATGCGTTGTTCTCCACTAGTTCTGATGAGCAAATCTACCTCTGGTAAATTGTGGGTATAAAGATGCTCATTTATGGTGGAATGGTCAATTTTTTCAGGCGAAATTAATCTATTTTTAACTTTCTGGGCAATTTCTTGGCAAGCCATCACAAGATCTTCTCTCCCGCCATAACTTAAGGCTAGTGTTAAAGTTAAACCAGTATTATTAGCTGTTTTTTCGATAACCCTATCTAATTCTTGTTTCACTATTTGAGGTAGGGAAAAAAGATTTCCTACAGCTTGCAGTCTGATATTATTTTCTTGTAGTTTTTCAAATTCATTGTGTAATGAAGCTACTAGGAGTCTCATTAAAAGATTGATTTCTTCTTTTGGACGGTTCCAGTTTTCGCTCGAAAAGGCAAACAGCGTTAAATAGTCTATGCCCTTTTCAGCAATTGTTTCAACTGTATTGCTTACGGCTTTAATACCATTTCTATGGCCTAGAATGCGTTGCATTCCTCTTTTTTTAGCCCACCGGCCGTTTCCATCCATTATAATGGCAATGTGTTTGGGTAAATTTTCCATTTATTCTTTACAATAACACGGCAGATCGCCAAAGGTAAATGAAATTGTTAAACCTGTAAAAACAAACCAGTCATTATTACCCACATTTCCAAATTTTAGCTCTGTTATGTCGGCATATTCGTTTATAGGATTGCTTCCGTCCAAATTATCCGTGAGGGTGTATCGGACACCAAGCTCTAGGCCAATCACGAATAGAGGATTGGGATTCCACTTAACACCTAAAAATACAGGCAATCCAAACGCTTGATCTTTGCCATAGAAATCAAAGTTTACTTGATTGGTATTTTGGTTTTCAACCTTAAAGAGATCATAGCGAAAATAACTCACCCCCAAAAAAAGATAGGGAGTCAATGCGTTGGAATCATCGTGGAGGTTGAAATCAACAAAATTAAATTCCATTCCAGCATGGGCCTCTTGAATTTTATTTTCAAATTCATACTGTCTTCTGAATCGATTGATATCATTTGTTTTATTTTCATTTTCAAGCAAGGTAGCCAAGGCAAATCCGGCACGAAGAGAATGTCGCGTATTTATATTGTAACGATATAAAAGTCCATAACCCATTTTGCGAGGGGCTACATAGCGTGCTGAACCGACATCTCCAATATAATTGGTGCCGGCAATAACAGCTCCTAGTTCATGAAATTGGGCAGGTGACCAAAATCCCATAAACCAAAAGGCGATGAGTACACTATTTTTTACCCTCATGAATTCAGATTAATTACCCTGTTTTAAGGGCCTCACTTTTCGTTTAATTTTAACGTGAGAAGGGAGGTTCTATTGTGTATTTCGGGTGTCTTGTCCCCAAAATAATTTTTCTCTAAGCGTTTTAAAGAAAAAATGCCCTTCCAACTCTACGGTAAAAACCTTAAAGGGCGCTTTTTTGATATAAAGAGTGTTGTCATTCGAAACACTGTAAAGCCTTGAATCTAAAGAGACTAAAAAGGCTTCTTCCCGTGAAGTTACATTTATTTTTAAACGGGCCTTGTCGGAAATGATTAATGGGCGCATGTTGATGTTATGGGGGGCAATGGGGTTGAGCACCCACGATTGCGTTTCGGGGGTTAAAATAGGGCCACCACTGCTCAGCGAATAGCCGGTGGATCCGGTGGGAGTGGCAATAATCAGTCCGTCAGACCAATAGGTGGTCAGTGGCACCTCATTCACGGTCGTTTGAATATTTAACATGGCCGTTGTGTTTTTTCTACTGAGTGTAATTTCATTGAGGGCAAAGGGTAATTTTGCCAGAGACTCAATTTTTTTCTCGGTTTCTAAGCTAAGGAGCGAACGCTTGACAAGGCTAAATTTTTGCGCAAAAAATAAATCTAAGCCATAGTGCAACTCCTCTTTTTGCAAACTAGTAAGAAAGCCCAAGTGCCCCGTGTTTATTCCTAAAATGGGAATTTCAGAATCTTGAACCACAGTCACAGAACGAAGCAAAGTACCATCTCCACCAAAAGAAAATAAATAATCAAAATCAGGGGAGA
>JBMYZB010000008.1:0-23245 GCA_049609945.1 Flavobacteriaceae bacterium | reverse complement strand
TTTTCCATTTCGTCAGCTAGGGTGACTTCGGTTTTGTTATTTTGATCAGAATTGTTTCCATAATCCGAACCAAAAAGAATACGATCTTGGTAGCGTTCAAAAAAAGATTTTACAGTTTGGCTGTCTTGTCTGGCCAAATCACCAAACCGTGCTCCCAATTCAACCACAACGTTTGGAAATTGATCCAATCGCTCAGCAACCATTCCCACATCGTGAGACATACTGCCAAGGTGAGCACACAAAATCGATAACTTTGGATTGTTGGCAATCCAACGATCACGAGCCGAAATAATGGTTTCATAAGAAGGCATTTCTGGAAGATTATAGGCGTGATATTGAGGGTGGTTTTTATAGTACCTATAGTGGGTACCCTCAGGGTTTAAAGGAAGCCAAGCTTCACTGGGTTCTGCTATGTGTGCCATTACGGGAATATTGGCTTGGGTAAGAAAATCCCAAATGGGTTGTAATCTTACATCGTCAATTTGAATAAACGCCCCTGAAGCATCTTTTGTTACCATGCCAAAATTTTTCCAAACTTTCACCATTCGGGCACCTTGCTCAATTTCTTTTTCTAGTTGTGCGATAACTTTTTTGGCATAATTGGGGGCATCAATGCCCACCCCAATAAATGTGGAGCAGAGATAAAACAAAAAATCTTTTTCTTGGGCATGAGCCACATAATTATCCCAGCTTCTAGAAACCCCTTTTTCTTTGGCAATGGCCACGTCAACCAACACAGCTTGCATGTTCCAATTCCTAAATAGTGAGTCAAAATAAGTTCTTGGATAACGATAGTGAGCATGAATGTCAATTTTTTTAAATGCGTCTTTTTTTAAAACCGTTTCGGTTAATGAGTTGGTTTGGCGTTTGGCCTCATTTTTACATGCGAGTGTGGTCATAGCCAAAACACTCAAAAAAATCCATTTTTTCATCCGTAAAATATTTTAATTAGTAAAATACTAAAAAAGATTTAAGGAATAGCATTAATTAATTCCATGGTATACTTGCTTTGAGGATTCTTATATAGTTGATCGGCTTCTTGCATTTCTACCTGTTTGCCTTCATGAATTACCATCACCCGATCAGACATGTATTTCACCACGGACAAATCGTGGGAAATAAAAAGATAGCTTAAGTTAAGTTCTAGTTTTAATCGATTTAACAGATTTAGCACCTGCGCCTGAACGGAAATGTCTAAAGCAGCCACACATTCATCGCAAATAACCAACTTTGGTTCTGGTGCCAAAGCTCTTGCAATGACCACCCGTTGTCTTTGACCACCCGATAGTTCGTGTGGATATCGTTTTGCAAAAGCAGCACCTAAGCCTGTTTGTTCTAGCAAACCAACCATTTGCTCTTTCACCTTTTTAAAAGAGGCCTCTTTATGATGCACCCTAATTGTTTCTTCTATGACTGCACCAACTGTTTTTTGCGGATGAAGCGAGGCATAGGGGTCTTGAAAAATATATTGTACATCTTTTCTTAGGACATCTAATTTTTTTGGATCTATTTGATTTCCTTCAAAATGAATGGTTCCCTTTTCTGGGGGGGCTAAAAAAAGGAGTGCCTGACCCAGAGTAGATTTTCCAGAGCCTGACGCACCTACAAGACCTAAAGTTTCGCCAGGATAGAGTGAAAAAGAAAAATTTTGTAGGGTTGGTTTTTTCTTTTTACCGAATCCAAAGAGACTGTTGTTTTGATGTGTTTTTTGTAAACCCGAAACAGTGAGCAAGGGCTTTTTTTGATACAGTTTTTGGTGTCTCTTAAAACGCTCTTCCAAAGAAATGAGTTGCGGTTTAAATTTTTGATTTTGATAATCTTCTACAGTAGGCAGTTTTTGGTAGCGTTTTTGTAGATCAGGTCGAGCAAAGAGTAAGCCTTTTGTGTAAGGATGCTGTGGGCTTTTAAATAGAGCCTTTGCAGAATTGGTCTCCACAATTTGTCCATCTTTCATCACAACAACACGCTCTGCAAATGTTTTTACCAAAGCTAAATCGTGAGAGATAAAAAGAATGCTCATGCCATGCTTTATTTGTAATTGCAACAATAACTCAAGAATTTCTTTCTGTACGGTTACGTCAAGTGCTGTTGTGGGTTCATCGGCTAGGAGCAACTCAGGTTGGCAAAGCAGAGCCATCGCAATCATTAACCGTTGTTTTTGACCGCCACTAAGTGCATGAGGATACGCATTTAAGATATGTTCTTTAGGAAGAAGTTGCACCTCCTCCAAGGCAGTTTCAATTTTTTCTCTTTGTTGTTGGGCAGAAAGAGAAGTATGCAGTTGGAGCACTTCTTGTAATTGTTTACCACAGCGCATTGAAGGATTTAAACTGGATTGCGGTTCTTGAAAAACAATTCCAATTTTACGGGCTCTAAGCTGGCGCCACTTCCTTTCCGAAAGGTTTAATAGCGACTGCTCTTTAAACGTTAATTCTTTTGCTTTGAGAACTGCTGTTTTTGGCTGCAATCCTAGTAAAGACAATGCTGTTAAAGATTTTCCACTTCCCGATTCACCCACCAACGCTACCCGTTCATTGGGAGCTATTTGGAGGCTTATATCGCGTAATAAGGTTTGCCCTCCCAGCAGAAGGTTTAAACCCGAAATATTCAACAAAGGCGAAACGTTTCGGTTCAATCTATTGTGTTTAGAAGAATGCTATTTAGAGATTCATCTTTTTTAATTCAGACACCGCAAAATTGGCCGCTCGGGCAGTTAAAGCCATATAGGTGAGCGAGGGGTTCTGGGTGGCAGAGGAAGTCATACATGCCCCATCGGTAACAAACACATTGGGCACAGCATGAATTTGGTTATGCTTGTTGAGTATAGACGTTTTAGGACTTTTTCCCATACGAGCGGTTCCCATTTCATGAATGCCTTTTCCTATGGGTGCATTAGAATCAAATACGTTTACATTTTTGCAGCCTGCTGCCTCAAGCATTTCAGCCGCTTGTACTTTCCAATCCTCTTTCATAAGGCGTTCATTTTCCTTAAATTCAGCATCAAAAACAATGGTTGGTAAGCCGTAGGCGTCAAGCTTGTCATAATTAAGATACATTCTGTTTTCGTGATAGGGAAGCACCTCTCCAAATCCTCCCATACCAATATTCCATCCGCCGGCTTTTAACATGTTTTCTTTATACTTTTTTCCATAACCAAATTCAGCCACGGTTTCAGACCAATTGCTCCTGCTAGCACCGCCTTGATAGCCATAACCTCTCAAAAAGTCTACACCTTTGTCTTGTTTACCTAGGTTTCTAAAACGTGGAATGTAAAATCCATTGGGTCTTCGGCCAGTGTAGTAGCTGTCTTTAAAGCCATCATATTGTCCGGAAGCACCACTGCCCAACTGATGATCCATGATGTTATGACCCAATTCACCACTGTCATTTCCCATACCATTTGGAAAACGCTCAGATTTGGATTGCATTAAAATGGCTGTAGAAGCCATAGAAGAAGCACACAAAAACACAATTTTAGATTTAAATTCGATCACTTCCTTTGTGATGGCATCAACTACTTTTACACCAGTAGCGCGTTGTGTTTTTGCATCATAAAGCACTTCAGCCACAATAGAATCAGGTCTAAGTGTCATGTTTCCAGTGGCTTCTGCAGCCGGAAGTGTAGAGGAATTAGAACTAAAATACGCTCCGAAAGGGCAGCCCCTATCGCAGCGGTTTCTAAATTGACAAGCTATTCTTCCAGCACCGCTTTTAGTGCCTTTAGTGATGTGTGCCACTCGTCCAATGGTTAAAACCCTATCCTTATATTTGGAGGCAATGGTATCTTTTAAATGCGATTCTAAACAATTCAATTCCATAGGTGGAAGAAAAATGCTGTCGGGCAATTGAGTAAGGTTGAGTGCTTCTCCACTAATTCCGATGTGTTTTTCAACATATTCATACCAGGGTTTAATGTCTTTATATCGAATGGGCCAATCTACGCCAATACCCTCTCTAGCGTTGGATTCAAAATCTAAATCGCTCCAGCGGTAGGTCTGTCTGCCCCATATTAGGGAGCGACCACCCACTTGTTTTCCTCGGATCCAATCAAAGGGTTTGTCTTCGTCATAATCGTGTTCAGAATCGTTGTTATAAAAATGGCGTTTAAATTCGTTAACTCCCCATCGCTTTTGCTTTTCGTAATTTTTTAAAACTTCTTTTGGAGTGCTTCCGCCGTGGGGCACATCCCAAGGATCAAGATTCATAGTTGGATAATCTTCTACGTGCTTCACCATTCTTCCACGTTCTAAAACAAGGGTTTTAAGACCATTTTCACACAATTCTTTAGCGGCCCATCCACCGCTTACTCCGGTTCCTACAACTATGGCGTCATAGGTATTGCTATCGTTATTTTGGATTTGCATTTAGTTTAAATTTGGATAAAAGATACTGTTTTTTTTCTAAGAAAATTCAGTCTGGTTTGGGCTTAAAAATTTCTTCTTGCTCAAGTAGTTTTTGATTTTGTAGTCGTAAATAGAGTTGGGCAATGGTAATGACGTCTTTTTCGCAGTAGGTAATAATTCGATCAATGTTTTTTTCTTGATAATAGACATGGGCAATTTGACTGCCATCTATATCGTCTTTTGGAGAGGGAATGCCCAACACATGGGCCATCAATTTGAGTGATGTGTAATGTTTAAAGTCTCCAAACCGCCAAAGGTGCAGGGTGTCTATATGTGGCACTTCCCAAGGTTTGGCATCGAATAGGGCCAGTAGTTTGGGGAGTTTAATGTTATGAACCAACATTCTTCGAGCAATGTAAGGAAAGTCAAATTCCTTGCCATTGTGTGCACAAAGCCGATGTTTTAGGGTCGAAAAATAATGGTCTAATAGGGCTTTAAAATCCATCAATATTTCAAGTTCTGAGCCGGAAAACGTTTTTAATCGAAATTGACGTGGGGTGGTTGAACTTGTAAAATAGCCCACCGAAAGACAAATAATTTTTCCGAACTCGGCCCAAATGCCCGCACGTTCATAAAAGGTTTCAGCAGTAACTCCTTCCTTTCTTTGATAGGCTGTTTTTTCTTCCCAATAAGTTTTTTCTAAAGTTGGCACCTTTTTAAACGAGGAGTACTGGGGCACCGTTTCGATATCTAAAAATAAGATCTTATTGAGGGGGGTTTTAGGGAACATGGGTAGTCATTTCAATGGCCGATTGCATATATACATAAATGTCTTCTGTAAACGGATTTCCTTGCATGGGTTTTCCTTTTTTATGTCCAAGCCGCACCACAATTAAATTTTCCTTGGGTAAAACAATCACATATTGACCCAAATGGCCGCGCATCATAAAAACTTCTTGATCTGTATAATTTTCTAACCACCACCCGTAGCCATATTCAGGGCTTTGGGTAAATCGGGGTTGTATAGATTTTGCAACAAAAGCGGAGTCTAATAAGGGCTGTCCATTCCACTTACCATAAGATTTATATAATTTTCCAAACCGGGCAAAATCTCTAGCATTGGAGGCCAAACAACAATACGCTTTTTCCAGCCCATTTTCTTCACTATCAACCTGCCATACGGCCTCTGCTTCTGCACCCATAGGGTTCCAAAAGTTTTCATAGAAGTAGTCGGTAAGGTTTTTACCTGTGGCCTCTCTCAATACCATGCCCAACAATTGTGTGGTGCCACTACTATATTTAAAGGTTTTTCCTGGAGGGGTATCAATGGGTTGGTCCATCATGGTTTTAGCCAAATCTTTTACAAAATAAGCGGCCGTGGTTACTGAAAAAGGGGAATAGTATTTTTCGCTCCATTGCAAACCAGAGGCCATAGAAGCTAGGTCTCCCACACTAACTTGATTGGCATAAGGCCCTTTGAGGTTGGGTAGAAAATCAATCACTTTCTGATCTAAACTTTTAATATGGCCTTGTTCTATAGCTTTACCTAAAAGGGCAGTAATCATGCTTTTAACCATAGAAAAGGAGTTGCTCTTGGATGTAGGACCATAATCATCATAGTAAGTTTCATGGATTAAACTGTCATTTTTAATGACCAAAAAGGCAACCGTTTGAGTGTCTCGATGATAAGCTTCTAAAGCTTTGCTCGCCGGAATTTCATTATATTTTGAATGAAGGGGCCAAGCTTGGGGGGCTTTTGACGCTGGGAGTATTCGTATATCAAATTTTTTATAATCGTCTAAATAAGCTGTTTTATGACCCGTGAAATAGATTTTTGAAATAGCACTTAACAGATAATCGTATTTGGAGATGTAGAGTAAACCAAATAGAATTAGTGGTAAAAAAAGAAAACCTTTAAATAAATTTTTCATAGCTCCAAAGATAAGACGAAACGTGGTTAACGCAGATAACCTTCATGCGCTAAAAGTGCTTTTTTTGTTGCCAAGCCTCCAGAGTATCCTATCAGAGATCCATCGCTTCCAATAACCCTATGGCAAGGAACAATAATTAACACAGGGTTTTTTCCTACGGCGCGAGCCACTGCCCGAACTGCTTGAGGATTTCCATAGTACTGAGCCACTTTTAGATAACTCACGGTACTGCCTTTTGGAATTTGAGTTATAATTTGCCAAATTTTTTTCTGAAAACGACTGCCAACAACAGCCAAAGGAAAGTCGAAGCGATAGTTTTTTTGTTCAAAATAAGCTTTCAACTGTTTAATTATTTCATTTTCAAAAGGAGTCAAAGAAAGGTTATTATTTTTGGGCTGATTGACAAAACGAAGCGATACCAACTTGTCTGCTTGAGTAGTAAATTCAACCCATCCCAAAGGGCTTTTGTAGACGCAGTGTCTCGGATTCATTATAAAAAATGTTCAATTTCAAGTTTGGTAAAGTTAAACAATTATATTTCTTTTGAAAAAATGATTTATCTTAACTTTTTAAGACCTCTATGAAAACAAACCGAACCTTTCCATGGCAAGGGGTGATGCCCGCCGTGACCACGCAATTTAATGACAAAGGCGTATTAGACTTGAAAGCCTTTTCTAAAAATCTGATCTTTCAAAAAGAAGCCGGTGTACACGGATTTATATTGGGTGGTACTTTGGGCGAAGCCAGCACCCTCTTCCCAGATGAAAAAATAACCTTGCTCCATACGGCTAAACAAATAGCAAACCATTCCATTCCTGTGGTGGTCAATATTGCAGAACAATCAACACAACAAGCCCTCGACGCTGTGCAACAAGCAGAAAAAAATGGTGCAGATGGTCTCATGTTGTTGCCCCCTATGCGCTACAAAGCAACCGATGAAGAAACAATGGCATATTTTTCTGAAATTGCACAAAGCACCGCTTTGCCCATAATGATTTACAACAACCCCATTGACTATAAAATTGAAGTAACCTTGGATATGTTTGACAAACTGCAACGGCACGACAATATACAAGCGGTTAAAGAATCTACCCGAGACACCACCAACGTGACCCGTATGCGCAACCGCTTTGGTGATCGCTTTCAAATTTTGTGTGGTGTGGATACCTTGGCTATGGAAAGTTTGGTGATGGGTGCCGATGGTTGGGTAGCCGGTTTGGTGGATGCCTATCCACAAGAAACGGTTGCCATTTATGCCTATTGTAAAGCCGAACGTTATGCAGATGCTCGTCGCCTTTTTCAATGGTTTTTACCACTTTTAGAACTCGATATTTCTCCTCAATTGGTGCAAAACATTAAGCTTTGTGAAGTAGCTACGGGTTTGGGTACGGGTTTTGTTCGTCCACCACGGCAACCGCTTTCAGGCGCTGAAAAAGAACGAGTTCAAAAAATTATTGGCCAATCCATGGCCACCCGACCCGATGTTTCAGACTATAAAGAACTATTATGATTACTGGAAAAAATTTAGTGAATGGCCATGCCACAAGCAATGCGGGCGGCCCAAGTTTTCAATGCTTAAAAGCTACCACAGCAACACCCATAGCCCCTTCTTTTGAAGAGGCCGGCGCACATCAAGTGGAAGATGCTGTGGCCGCCGCAGCTGCTGCTTTTCCTCTTTTTGCACAAAGTTCAGCCCAAACAAGAGCTGAACTACTGACCAAAATAAAGGCAGCACTTGAAGCCGATGAGGCAGATATTTTAAATCGCTACCAAGAAGAAAGTGGCTATCCAGAGGGGCGCGCCAAAGGAGAGTTTCAACGTACCTTGGGTCAAATACAATCCTTTGTTGACTTGCTCCAAGAGGGCAGTTATGTGCAAGCCAGAATTCATCAAGTTGATAACACCCCGTTGATACGAAAAATGCTTTTTCCCATTGGCCCTGTGGTAGTGTTTGGTGCCAGTAATTTTCCCTTGGCCTTTTCAACTGCTGGTGGTGATACCATTTCAGCGCTAGCAGCCGGATGCCCCGTGGTCTTAAAAGCCCACCCCTATCATGCGGGCACCTCAACTTTGGTGGCTCAAAGCATGCTTCGTGCGCTTGCCGATACGGCCTTGCCAGCTGGTGTTTTTTCTCATTTAAATGGAAAAAGTTATGCTGTGGGGGAAGCCTTAGTGCTTCATTCAGAGATTAAAGGGGTTGGTTTTACGGGTAGTTTTAGAGGTGGAAAAGCCCTCTATGATTTGGCACAAACCCGTTCTGAACCTATCCCGGTGTTTGCAGAAATGGGCAGTATTAATCCTATTTTTATTTTCCCTAACCGATTAGAAAAAGACTCTACCATAGCCGAGCAAGTGGCAGCTTCTATTGCTTTAGGATGTGGTCAATTTTGTACTAATCCCGGATTGATTGTTATTAAAAGTAGTGCTGCCAAACCACTTTTAATTGAGAAGTTGCAGCAAGCACTTTGGCAACAAAACGCTGGTAATATGGTGCACCCCAATATTTTTAAAAACTATGAGCAAAGCCTAAAAACCTTGTCTAAAAAGGCTCCTTCAATTAGTAAAACCGAACATTCAAAAGCCGCTTTGGGAGTGGTTTCTGCTGCACAATTTTTGGCCGACAAGACGTTAAGCGAGGAGGTTTTTGGCCCTTTTAGTTTGGTTGTGCATTGTCAAACTCTCCAAGAAATGCAGGCAGTGATGGCTTCCTTGCCCGGGCAACTCACCTTAACCCTATTAGCCGATCCGGCAGATGAAAATGCCTTGGGAGAAATGCTTCCAGAAGCCCAGAAAAAAGCGGGTCGTCTTTTATTTGAAGGGGTGCCCACAGGCGTTGCAGTTACTCAAGCCATGCATCACGGCGGCCCTTTTCCGGCTACCACAGACGGACGATTCACCTCGGTGGGCACAGATGCAATATATCGTTGGTTGCGTCCTCTTTCCTTTCAAGATTGCCCTGATGCGCTCTTACCCAAAGCCCTACAAAAAGAAAACCCACTCCGGCTTTGGCGTAGCATTAATGGAACCTTAACGCAAGCTCAGGGATGAAGTCCAATGCACGCCATACATTTGAGTGTGTAGAGGCCTACACGGCCGGTAATCCAGTGCGTTTGGTCAAAGGCCCAGCACCCACATTGAAAGGAAAATCTATGGCCGAAAAAAGAATGGATTTTATGCAATCCTATGATTGGATTCGATCCGGATTGATGTATGAACCCCATGGTCATGATATGATGAGCGGAAGTTTTTATTATCCTCCTATTGATCCTAAAAATGATGTTGCCGTTTTATTTATCGAAACCAGCGGGTGTTTGCCCATGTGTGGTCATGGTCTCATTGGTACCCTAACAGTTTTATTGGAAGAGAAATTGATTCATCCTAAGCAAGAAGGGCAAGTGCGTGTGGAAACACCTGCCGGATTGATTGTAGCCAACTACACGCAAAAAAACTCAAAAGTTTTAGAAGTAACCTTTGCCAATGTGGCTTCTTACTTGGCAGCAGAAAATCTATCTGTTTCCTGTTCAGGCTTAGGCAATTTGGTGGTAGACGTTGCTTATGGAGGTAATTTTTATGCTATTGTTGATCCTCAAAAAAATTTTCAAGATCTGGCACACCACTCAGCCTCTGATTTAGTAGCCTGGAGTCGTGAGATTCGAGCCACTTTAAATCAAAAATTTTCTTTTGCCCATTTAGAAGATAGTAATATAAAAGGCTGTAGTCATGTACTATGGACTGGAAAGCCTAAACACCCAAAAGCAACAGCACGAAATGCTGTTTTTTATGGCGAAAAAGCCATTGATCGTTCTCCTTGTGGCACCGGAACGTCCTCCAGAATGGCTCAATGGGCCGCTAAAGGAAAACTCAACGTGGGAAACTCTTTTGTTCATGAAAGTATAATTGGTTCACTATTCACGGGCACTTTACTAAAAAATGTGACCCTTAATGGGCATCCTGCCATTGTCCCTCAAATTACTGGTTCGGCTCGAATAATTGGATATAGCCAGCGGATTCTAGACCCTAATGATCCCTATGTAAAAGGTTTTCAAGTATTGTAAAAATGGCAAAAAAGGTAGTGGTTGTGGGTGGTGGCATTGTGGGTTTGTGTTGTGCGTATTATTTACAAAAAGACGGCCACCAAGTCACCGTGATTGACAAAGGTAATTTTCAAGGAGGGGCTTCTTATGTGAATGCGGGCTATTTAACCCCTAGTCATATTATTCCTCTTGCAGCACCGGCCATGTTAGAAAAAGGGATTCGATGGATGTTCCGGTCGGATAGTCCTTTTTATATCCAACCCCGTTTGGATTGGGACTTGGTTCGCTGGGGAATTCGTTTTATGCGTTCGTGCTCGTCGGCCCATGTGGAACAATCGATAAAAATAATTAAGGATATCAACCTTTTTAGTAAGGAACTTTATGAAGCCATGCAACAAACCTCTGAATTTGAATTTGAAATGGATACCAAGGGTTTACTTATGGCCTATCAAACGGCTGCCGTGGAGCGTGAAGAAAAACGCATTATGCAAAGAGCCCTGGCTGAAGGCTTAGCAGTACAGCATTTGTCACCCCAAGAGGTGTTGGCACTTCAGCCGGAGGCCCCCATGCAAATTGAAGGAGCATTTTTGTATCAGTGTGACGCTCATCTCAATCCGGAGTTATTTATGCAACGCTTAAAAAGCTTTCTTGAAACAAAAGGAGTTTCTATTTTTGCTAATGCCCCGGTATTGTCTTTAGAAAGCAAGGGTAAAAAAATAAAACAATTGGTATTACCAAAACAAAAAGTTGAGGCCGATGTGGTGGTAATAGCAACCGGAGCGTGGACAGAAAAATTATTAAAACCTTTAGGAGTGAAGCTGCCTATTCAAGCGGGTAAAGGGTATCGAATCAATGTGGCAAATGCACCAAAGATTAGCTATCCGGCACTTTTAATGGAGGCTAAAGTGGCTGTAACACCCATGCAAAAATATACCCGATTTGGTGGCACCATGGAATTGTCGGGTTTGAATCATAACATCATCAAAAAGCGGGTTGAAGCTGTAGCTTTAGGAGCAATGCGTTTTTATAAAAACCTTACTATTTCTCAGCAGGCCATTGCAGAAGCGCGTTGCGGGTTGCGCCCCCTTTCACCCGATGGTTTACCTTTTATTGGGCCCCACAGCCAATGTAAAAACATGATTTTGGCCACCGGTCATGCTATGATGGGATGGAGTTTGGGTCCCGCCACAGGCCAGTTGGTGGCAGAATTAGTGTCCGATAAAAAGCCGAGTTTAAACCTGGCCCCCTTTCATCCGGAACGGAAGTAGGTGGCGTATCATTTTTATAGATTAAAAGGATACAAAAACCCCACTAGAAAAGCTACTAGCTCGATAAATGACTTTTCCAAAGAGTGGATGTGCCAGAGCGGCACTAATACCCCATTTGGAGCCTATGTTTAGGGCCATTTCTCCTCCTAAAATAAAACTTTCAATATTGTCTGCAAATATGGCTCCATTCGCATTGGAAGCGTCTAGTGATCCGTTATAGAGTGGCTTGATCCAGTGCAAACGGGTGAGCACTAGTAATTTCTGTTCCCAAAATTGGCTGCCGGTTTCAAAATAACTATGTAGTTCGTCAGAGAAGTTTTGTGAGCGATTGTTATATCCAATATAGGATTTTAGATAGAATGTTTGTTCTCCTAATCGGTAGCCACTTCCTATATTAGCTTGGATCAATTAGTTAAACTCTCCATCACCGGTTTGGTAACTGCCGTCTAAACCTGCCCTAGCTCTTACGCTGGGAATGCCTAGAGTAAGGGTGGTAGAAAAAACCCATTTTCCAGAGGATTTAAGTCCGTATTCAAAGCCGATGTTGGTGTCTCCAAAGCTGCTGAACTCTTGCCGTGGTTCATAAACATTGCCATTGGTTTTAGATACTTGTGCAAACTGGTAATTCTTAACAAAGAAAGGGACATAGGCAATAATATTTATTTTTTTTGACAATCCTATTTGCGCATAGAGGCTACTAATAAAAAGACCACGAGTGGCGTTGGGATCCACCTTGCCTTGATCGGTAAAATGTTCATTGGCGAGTAGCGACCATCCACCCAATTTATAATATCCGGTTCCTTTTTCTCGAATCCATTGTCCCTGTAGTAAGGATAGCGAAAGGGTAAAAAATAGAAGAGTTAGTAGTGCTTTCATCAGTCATAAATTTTTGCTTCTCCCACTTTTACATTAAATGGTTTGCACCAGTATAAAATATATTGGTAGTCTTTAATGCCAATAGAGGAGGGAAGGAGGTAAGAATGTGCACCGGAAAAGATTTTCACGGCAGCAATTTCGTAAGCCTGTGCGGTGGTATTCGTGTTATTGGACAAATAAACGTATAAGCCGGGCAGGGTGCTGGAGGCTTTATAATCATCCCCTAAGGCATGCAGAATTCCATCATCTGTTTTAGAAAAAGTTAAACTTCCCTCAAGGGTATACCCGCTTTTGGTTTCTAGATTTCCTTCAAAAGAGGTTATTTCTTCCTTTTCTAGGGCGTTGACTCGAATAACGTTTAGATCAATGAGCGTGGTGTTAGAATGCGAAAAAGAAACGGTGATGGTTGCTGTTCCGGCGCTCACAGCTGTGATTGTTCCATTGGGGTCAATTTTGATTATGGTTTCGTCCGAACTCATCCATGTGAGTGCGGTGGGACTGCCAACGTTTCCTTTTTCATTAGTAAATGCAACCTCAAATTGATAGCTTGTTTCGGCGGTAATTTCTGCAATACGATTTATGATTTCTAGAGTGGGGCTTAAAGTCATTGTTTCTTCTTGTGGTTCTTCCACGGGGAGCTCTTCTTCCATTTCTTCAAGAATCACATTGGATGTAATGGCAACGGTCAGCGTGTCTGAAAGTGTTGTGCCCTCTTCTGTAATAATTTGAGCAGTAATAATCACACGGCCTTCTTTTAGGGTATTTCCCTGGCCTTGTGTATCCACCGAAAGTATTTCCGGATTGGAGCTAATCCAAACAATGGTGGCCTCTTCAACGGGCATTCCCACATTATTAAAATAAGAGGCTTCAAAAGGTGATTGATTTGCCCACTGGAACGCTTCTTATGGATGAGGTAATACGAATGACTGGAGTAACATAATCGTCAATTAAATCTACACCAGTGCAAAAACTAAAGAGGAAGACAAGAACGGCAGCAGTAGGTCTTAAGGGCAACATTTTAGAGACATTTCTCTAAAAATAGAAAATTAAAGCGAAAGAAAAAAATTAAATTAATGAGAGGGCACGCTCTGCAAAGTAGGTGGCAATTAAGGAGGCGCCGGCACGCTTAAAGGCCAATAGTTGTTCTAGCATCACGGCATCATGATCCAACCAGCCGTTGGCAGCGGCAGTTTTTAGCATAGCATATTCACCACTTACTTGATAAGCTGCAATGGGCACCTGCACCTGTTTCGAAAGAGCACATACTATGTCGAGATAAGGAAGGCCGGGTTTCACCATCACAATATCGGCTCCTTCTTCTATATCACGCAGCGTTTCGATTAGGGCTTCTTTGTGATTGGAAATGTTCATTTGATATGTTTTTTTGTCTCCAAATCCTGGGCTAGAATTCAGAGCATCTCGAAAAGGACCATAGAGCGAGGAGGCATATTTGGCACTATAGCTCATGATTAAAACATCGTGATACCCATTTTCTTCAAGTGTCTCTCGAATTTCTAAAACACGGCCATCCATCATATCACTAGGCGCTACACCGTCAGCTCCGGCTTGAGCGTGGGAAAGTGCCATAGCTGCCAATACGTTCACGGTGGGGTCGTTAATAATTTTTCCGTTTTGCACAATGCCATCGTGTCCTTCGGAAGAATATGGGTCTAAAGCCACATCGGTGAAAACCACTATCTCTGGGGTAACATTTTTTATAGTTTTAATGGCTCTATGCATCAAACCGTTGGGGTTACAAGCTTCTGTACCTTTATTGTCTTTTTTTGCCTCGGGCACTTTAACAAAAACCAATACGGCTTTGGCTCCCATTCGCCACAAGTTTTTTACATGGGTTTCTAAGGTATCGAGGCTATATCGATAATAGTCGGGTAAAGAAGCAATGGGTTCTTTTTTCTGAGTGCCTTCAACAACAAACAATGGCACTATAAAATCGGTGGGCAAAAGATGGTATTCTTGCACCAATTGGCGTATACTTTCGTTGGATCTTAATCGTCGGTTGCGTTGTAAGGGAAACATAAACCAAAAATAAGGATTATTCGTCGGATACAATGTCAGCTTCGGATGAATCTTCAGAAGAGAGGTCCACCGTTGGAGCAATCAATTCGTCATTTTCAAGTTTAAAATCGGCCACCTTTTTAGGGCGGTTATTACCTAAAATGAGAACCAGCATAGAAAGTAAAATAACGACCAGCAAGGTGCGTTCATCAATCCAAGGACTCTTTATAAAAGGAAATGAGATTTCGTCAATTTGTAAAAACAGCAAAATGCTAATTAGCCCACGAGGAGCCATATATACTAGTGGAGCAGTATTGAATTTAAAGGTTGTCACTAAGAGATAGAGATGTCTTAGCAGCAACATCACAAAAAAGATCAAGGCTCCATACAAGAGCGGTTCTAAACTATTAAAGGTGGATAGGGAAATCGAAAATCCAAAAAACAAAAAGAAAAAGGTGCGCACCAAAAAGGTAGATTCTGCGGTGAGTATATGAAATTCGTGCAAGCCTTTTTGAGTTTCTTCTAGATTTAAATAGCGCTTTAAAAAGGGAGGCAAAAGCGATTGCACATTGCTCATAAATAAACCAAAAATAAAAATGGTGACTAAAGCCGGTAAGTGAAAAAGTTTTCCAAAAGCGTAAACTAAAATGAGCAGAGCTAAAATCAAAAAAAACTTTACGTGATGTTTGATGTTTTGCAACAAGCGAAATAACACATAGGTTATCAATAAAGAAATGAAGATGACCCCCAAAATTTGAAACCCAAGATTGATAATAGAGGTTATGCCTAAAAGGTTTTGTCCAGTTTCAAATTGAAGTAGGGCATAATTGAAAATCATAATGCCTAAGATGTCTGAAAAGGTAGATTCATAGACCACAAATTCTTTATCATTGGGCAATAATCCTACGGCAGAGGGAATGGCCACAGCACTACTGATAATGGATAGGGGGATAGCATAAACCACGGCAGCGGTATAGGATAAATTTAGCAGGTATTGAAAAACAATGGTTAAACCCACAATGTTGGCGAGTAAAAGAACAGCCGCTGCCACAAACCCTTTGAGAATTAGCGGCAATTTCTCTCGATTTATGTCCAATTCCAACGCTCCTTCTAACACAATTAAAATTAAACCAACCGTGCCCAAAACAGGAATTAAATCATTTAACAAGGCAAAAGATTCATATCCATAAATTGAAGCAATGGTGCGAATCAACATGCCTGTAGCCATTAATAAAATGACTGCAGGAAATTTTGTTTTTCGGGCAAGTGCATCAAAAAAATAAGAGAAAATGATGAGAAGTGGAAAAACAAAGAGGATGATAAGCGTATTCATTGGGAGAGTTTATTCTAATTGATGAGCAAGTTAAGAAAAGAAGTGCGAAAAACAGTGTTCTTTTTTACACCCATGCCTTAGGTTTTTTTAATGCGCTCAACAAGGCTGCTTCTGCACTACCATTTTGAGGGTGATGATCATAAATCCACTGCACTTTGGGAGGAAGACTCATCAAAATGCTTTCCATTCGCCCGTTGGTTTTTAACCCAAATAAAGTGCCTTTGTCATGGATTAAATTAAACTCCACATAGCGGCCTCTTCTAATTTCTTGCCATTGGCGTTGGGCGGGGCTATAGTCAAGGTTTTTTCGTTTTTCTACAATGGGTAAATAAGCTTCTAAAAAAGAATCTCCTACAGCAGTCACAAAAGCATAACGATCTGCAATAGAAAAGGTATCATCGGCTTTTAAGTAATCAAAAAAAAGCCCCCCCACACCTCGGGCTTCTTGGCGATGGGTGTTCCAAAAATAGGTGTCGCATTGGGATTTATACTCCTCATAAAAATCAGGGTGGTATTGGTCACAAGCAGTTTTACAAATTTGATGGAAATGAACAGCATCTTCTTCAAATAAATAATACGGGGTGAGGTCTTGCCCACCGCCAAACCACTGGTCTAAAATGTTCCCCTGTTTGTCATACATTTCAAAATAGCGCCAATTGGCGTGTACAGTGGGCACCATTGGGTTTTTGGGATGAATAACCAAGCTCAAACCACAGGCAAAAAAATCTACGTTTCCCACTTTAAAATAAGTCTGCATACTTTTGGGTAGCGGGCCGTGGACAGCAGAAATATTTACACCACCTTTTTCAAAAACGGCTCCATTTTCGATCACTCTTGTTTGGCCACCTCCGCCCTCGGGACGTTCCCAAACGTCTTCTCTAAAAACAGCTTGGCCATCAGCTTTCTCTAGTGCTGAGGTAATATTGTTTTGCAAGTTTTTGATGTAGGTGTAAAATGGATCTTTCATAAGGGGGGTATTAAGATTAAATTTGATATGATTTTACTGTTTCAACAAAGGCTTTAGCATGGTCTACAGGAATGTTGGGTAAAATCCCATGCCCTAAATTCACAATATATTTGTCCTTACCAAAAGCATCAATCATGTTTTTTACGCCCAATCGAATTTCTGGAATGGGCGAGAGCAAACGGGCAGGGTCAAAATTGCCTTGCAAAGTGATATGTCCTCCCGAAAGATAGCGGGCGTTGATGGCAGAGCAAGTCCAATCAACACCTAAGGCTGCAGCACCCGATTGGCTCATTTCTTTCAGTGCAAACCAACAGCCTTTACCAAAAACAATTACCTGCGTTTCGGTTTTTAGTCGGTTGATGATTTGCTGTAAGTAGGGCCATGAAAATTGTTGGTAATCTTGAGGCGAAAGTAGTCCGCCCCAGGAGTCAAAGAGTTGAATGGCGTCGGCCCCGGCTTTTACTTGAGCTAAAAGGTAGTCTATAGTTAAATCCGTAATTTTTTGCAGCAATTGATGGGCCACTTTGGGTTGGCTAAAACAAAAAGCCTTCGCTTTATCAAAGGTTTTGGATCCCTGTCCTTGCACAGCATAACACAAGAGTGTCCAAGGCGAGCCTGCAAAACCAATTAGTGGCACCCTGTTGGCTAAAGCTTCTTTGGTCATTTTAATGGCATCCATCACATAGTGCAAGCGGTCTTCGGCTTGAGGCACTCTGATAGCCTCTACTGCTTCTAAAGACTGAATGGGCTGAGGCAACCAAGGGCCAACACCTTCCTTCATCTCCACAGTGATGTCTAAGGCTTGGAGCACCACCAAAATATCACTAAAGATGATGGCTGCATCAGGACCCACTTGGTCTATGGGCATCACGGTAATTTCTGTGGCTAACTCTGGCGTTTGACAGCGGGTAAAAAAATCATATTTTTCTTTTAACTTTATAAAATCAGGTAAATAGCGCCCAGCTTGTCGCATCATCCAAACCGGTGGTCTTTCAACCGTTTCCCCGCGGAGGGCTTTTAAGAATAAATCATTTTTAAGCATGCTTGCAAAAGTGTTTTTTTAGTGTTAGTAGCAAAGCGGTCTCATTGGGTTGTTGAGCCACATAATATTGTTCAGTGTGTTCTTTTAATTGTGCTGCCGTGGACGTTCCAAGGCAAAAACCATAAGCTTTCTGAGGCCATTCATTTTCCATAAAAAAGCTTTTAACAGCAGAGGGGCTATAAAAAAGAATACCATCCACGGTGGTTTTCAATTTTTGAGGGCGTGCATACGTTTCGTACAATTCAACAATGTGAAGGGGAATTTGATGTTGTTGGCATTGCACTTCCAAATCGGGCATACGGCGGGTGCCACAAAAAAACGTAAAACGTTCATTTTTATAGTTTTTTATTAAAAAATGAGCCAATTCAGAAGATTTTTGAGTCATTTTGATCACTTTTTGGCCATTTTCTTCTAAAAGCAATTTTGTTTTTTCGCCCACACAAAAGCACTTTTTGGAAGCTAATTTAGGGTCGTTTTTGTGTTTTTGTAAAAAAAAGCGCACGGCATTTTGACTGGTAAAAATGAGATTTTCGGATTTGTTTTGCCAATCAAACGGCAGTGGATTAACGCTTATGAAAGGAGTGTCAATAACCGAAAACCCCTGTTGCAAGAGTCGCTCTTTAAAGGCTAACGAAATTAACTTGGTGGCTAAAAGGCGCATCACTTTAGGTTTTCTTTAATGGTTTTAAGCAATTGATCACCTCCTTGGGATTTTATTTGTTCGGCAGCCCGTTCGGCAAATTCTAAAGCAGCAGTGCTGGTAAACTTATTTTCATATTCAATGGCCTGTTGGCCATCTAAAGAAAACAAGCCGGCTTTAAAATGAATTTGATTATTTTCTATCCTTGCCAAAGCACCAATGGGAGCAGTGCAACCGCCTTCCAAGATTTGTAAAAATTGGCGTTCTAAAGCGGTGCATAGTGCAGTTTGAGTGCAGTTTAATGCTTCGAGTTGTTTTTTTAAGGTGGTTTCTTGGCTTTTGCAACAAATTGCTATAGCCCCTTGCCCTGGTGCTGGAATCATCCAATTGAGGGTTTGGTGTTGCAGTTTCCATCCCAACCGATTTAAGCCAGCTGCAGCAAAAAGAGCACCTCCCCAATCAGATTTGTTTAATTTTTCAATGCGTTTTTGCAAGTTTCCTCTAAGGTTTTCTACTCTATGGGTTGGAAATTTTCTGAGCCATTGGGCTTTTCTTCTTAGGCTTCCTGTGCCAATATGTGGGCTACTTGCCCAGTCTTTAAATTGGGGGTGTAAAACCAAAATATCTAGAGGATTTTCCCGCGGTAATACGGCTGCTTGACAAATTCCTTCTGCCATTTGTGTCGGTATATCTTTAAGGCTGTGTACTGCCAAATCAATCTGGTTATTGAGCAAAGCTGTGTCAAGGGCTTTGGTAAATACCCCTTCAATACCCATCGCATAGAGGGGTTGTGTTAGGTTTAAGTCGCCCGCGCTTGAGATGGGAACTAAGGTGGTTTGGATGCCTAAATTTTCCAATTGTTGCTGCACACTTTGTGCTTGCCATAAGGCCAGTTCGCTTTTTCTTGTTCCAATGCGCAAGGGCTTCATGCGTTTTTTGAACTTAGCTGAAAAATATCTTCGAGCAGGGCAACAGTGTCAGCTGCATTGTCTGGGTTTTCTTTTAGGTAAGCTGCTACATGTCCTGTTATTTTTTGCGCCACATAAGTTGCTTCATTTCCAACAGGGGTTTCATCTTCTCCTTTGCTTGTATCCAAAAGTTTTTCTTTGATGGCTTTGAGGGTTGGTGCAAATTTTCTGTGTTCCAACCACTCCAAAAACTCAGTTTCAACGTTTTGGAGTATTTGTTCCGCTTTGGGCAGGTGTTTTTTACGTTCTTGAATGGACGTATTGGTGATTTTTGAAAGCTCTTCTAAGTGCACTAATGTAATTTTTTCTAGGGCACCTATTTTTGAATCTACGTTGCGAGGCATGGACAAGTCTAGAATAAGAAGGGGTTTGTTGATATGAATCATATCTGCCGTTAGGGTGGGGCGTTGCGCTCCGGTGGCAACAATGAGAACATCGGTTTCTCTTAAAATAGAGGTTAGATGACCATAAGGTTTTACTTGCACTGGAAATTTTTTGGCCATAGCAGCAGCCTTTTCCTCAGTGCGATTTATAAGCACTATATGATCGTTTTGAGTGTGCTTAACCAAATTTTCGCAAGTGTTTCTTCCAATTTTACCGGTCCCAAATAATACTATGTTTTTGGTTGAAATAGCATCTACATTTTTCAAAATGTATTGCACCGCAGCAAAGGCCACAGAGGTGGCTCCTGTAGAAATCTTAGTCTCGGTTTTGATGCGTTTGCTGGCTTGTATTACGGCATTAACTAGTCGTTCAGAATGCCCGTTGATGAGTCCCATTTTTTTGGCTCGATAAAAACTTTGTTTGAGTTGACCAATAACTTCAAAATCACCTAGAATTTGACTTTCTAACCCAGTGCCTACTCGAAAAAGGTGCCTGAAAGCTGCTTGACCACTAAGCACATAACCTTTTTCTTCTAAGACATTTAGGTTGCCGTTAGAATAGTTGCACAGCAAATGTTTGAGGGTTTGCGCTTGATCTCCCCATGCGTAAAGCTCGGTTCTGTTGCAGGTGTTTAATAGCAATAATTCTTTGTAGCCTTCTTCTTTGGCTGCTAACTGTAGGGCATGAATGGCTCCCTCATCCAAACTAAAAGTTTCTCTAATGTCTACATCTGCATTTTTGTAACTAATGCCTACACAAAAGAAAGGTGATCTGTCTGTCATACATTCAATAAAATCCTGACACAAAAATAAGGGAGTGGAAAAATAAAAAATAACGCTAAAAAGATTATTATTATCGAGTAAGGTTTTTACTCATAAATTTAGAATTCTTCTAAATTAGTTTATTTTTGAAGTGTTATAAGGCAATTAACGATGTTTTTAAAATCAATTAGAAAATGGAGGTGAATAAAAATGACGAAAAAAGTACACTAGATGTAACCCATTTAGAAAAAGACTTTAAAGTGTTCCGGATAAAGAACGACAGCGAACAGCCACAAGTGATGCGGCAAGCAATTGATTTGGCTTTGATTCAATTTCATTTTTGCTTAAAAGGGCAAATGAATTTTTTATACAATCAAGGAGCCTATAGCTTTCCGTTGGCAGAAAACAATTCGATGCTTTTATACAATCCACAAAAGGCGCTTCCTATAGAAGTTGAAATGCAACCTCAAACATGGTTGGTGGGCGTTGCCATTTCTATCAAAAAATTTCATGCCTTATTTTCTAATGATGCAGAGCAAATATCTTTTTTAAGTCCAGCTAACAATTCCAAAAAATTTTATGATAGCAAATCATTTACTCCTTCCATGGCCGTAGTGCTGAGTCAAATTTTACATGCCAAAGTGCATCCCAGCATGCGTAATCTTTATTTGAAGGGTAAAGTGTACGAACTCTTGTCTTTATTTTTTAATGTGACAGAAGAAGACACGGCTTCAGAGCAATGCCCTTTTTTGTTAGATGAAGAGAATGTGCTGCGCATTCGCCGAGCTAAAACACTTTTACTGGAGCGAATGACTGATCCGCCCACTATAGACGCATTGGCTGCTGAGGTAGGTTTAAACAATAAGAAATTAAAAGAAGGTTTTAAACAACTCTATGGTGAAACGGTGTATGCCTATTTATTAGATCACAAAATGGAAGAGGCTAGGCGTATGTTGGAAGCCCGCCACCACAATGTTAATGAAGTTGGATTGCGATTGGGTTATAGCACAGCCAGTCATTTTATTGCAGCCTTTAAAAAGAAATATGGAACCACTCCCAAGAAATATTTAATGTCCTTATCTTCGTAAAAAAAAGCGATGAAAGGTGTTTTATTAGTTAATCTGGGTTCTCCAGACAGCACTAGCAAACAGGATGTAAGAAAATATTTAGATGAATTTTTAATGGATGAGCGGGTTATTGACCTCCCCAAATGGTTGCGTACCTTTTTGGTGCGAGGCATTATTTTAAACACCCGTCCCAAAAAATCGGCCAAGGCCTACAAAAAGATCTGGTGGGAAGAAGGCTCTCCTTTAATTGTACTCTCTGAGCGTCTGCAAAGACAAGTGCAAAAAAAGACTCAAGTGCCCATTGCCCTTGCCATGCGATATGGCAATCCTTCCATTAAAAAAGGACTACAAGAACTAGCCGATCAGGAGGTGGATGAGGTACTACTTATTCCGCTTTATCCACAGTTTGCCATGGCCACCACAGAAACCATTTTGGTTTTAGCAGAAACGCTTCGTCAGAAGTATTTCCCACAAATGCAATTTACTTCATTGCCTGCTTTTTATAATCATCCCGATTATATACGGGTGTTGTCTAACTCCATTCAGGAGGCTTTGCAGGGTAAAAACTGGGAGCATTTATTGTTTTCTTATCACGGTGTTCCGGAGCGGCATATTCGTAAGTCAGATATCACTAAATCTCACTGTAAGATGGATGGAAAGTGCTGTTTTCAAGATTCTCCGGCACATCAATATTGCTATCGTCACCAGTGTGAAAAAACAACGCTCCAAGTGGCGGAATATCTCAGTTTAAAACCAGGAACCTTCTCCACCTCCTTTCAATCGCGTTTGGGTTTAGACCCATGGCTTCAGCCATATACCGATAAAACCGTGGCTGGCTTTGCCAAAAAAGGGGTTAAGGAAATGGCCATTGTCACTCCGGCCTTTATTTCAGATTGTTTGGAAACCTTAGAAGAAATTGGCATGGAGGCTGTAGAAGATTTCGAAGAAAAAGGCGGTGAGCATTTAGAAGTTATTCCTTGTTTAAATGATCGTGAAGATTGGGTCAATGTGCTAAGTAGGTGGATTGATGAATGGGCTACAACCACAAGAAATTGATGGGTAAGGTAAGCTCTACTAAATTAGGAACCCAAGCCATTCCCAAACTGCTAGTGCAGCAAGCCCTTCCGGCATCTGTGGGAATATTAGTGATGTCTTTAAATATTTTGATAGACACCCTTTTTGTGGGTCAATGGATTGGTGCCTATGCCATTGCTGCCATCAATATTGTTTTACCAGTTTCCTTTTTTATTGCTGCTTTGGGGATGTCAATTGGCATTGGAGGATCTTCTATTATTTCAAGGGCTTTAGGAAAAAACAACAATTCATTAGCCACAAAAACCTTTGGTAATCAACTTACCCTAACCTTTACAGCCACCCTTTTGCTTTCTGGTATTGGGCTGCTATTTACAGACCAAATCATCCCCCTTTTTGGCGGTAAAGGGAGTTTGTTTGAAGCGGCCAAAACCTATTATATAATTGTGCTCTATGGCGTTCCTGTTTTAGGTTTTTGCATGATGTCTAACACTGTAATTCGAGCAGAAGGAAAACCCAAAAATGCTATGTATGCCATGTTGTTGCCTTCCGTTTCTAATTTACTTTTAGATTATGTTTTTAT
>JBMYZB010000007.1:0-27392 GCA_049609945.1 Flavobacteriaceae bacterium | reverse complement strand
ACCAATTTCATAGACTTTTTATGGCTCGTAGACACTACCACAACTTCTGCAATAAGTTCATTGGTAACGGCTTTAAACAAAGATTTCGACAAAAGGAAAAGGTCATATTCATCAATCATAAGTTGAATCATCTTATGATCCCTTTGAAGTTCTTTTTCCAGTTCAGATATCAAATCATAGCTATAGTAAAATCTGAACATTTACAATTAATTATTTTTCATAAAAATACAATTCCAATTTGAAATTTTGATAAATTTGAGAAGTTTAGAGCACTTATGGCAAAAAAGAATGGCCTTGTTGGCTTAGTTCCATATCAGGAAGAAGATCAATTTGTTTTCTTTGGTCGTGAAAAAGAAGTGGAAAACCTTCTTCAAATCATCCAAAAAAATAAATTGATCACCTTAACAGGCCCTTCAGGCTCCGGAAAGTCTTCATTGATCAACGCTGGGCTAATTCCCCGATTGAAAAAAGGATTTTTAGGGCAATCGGGAAAAGAGTGGGCTATTTGCCGTTTTAGACCCGGCGTAAGTCCTATTGACAATATGATTGGAGCCCTCACTACCTCTGGTGTTTTCAATAAAGACCGCAGATCTAACACAGAGGATTTTTTAACTTACAAAAAAATCATTGAAGAAGATCGTGCCCTATCACTTTCAAAAATTTATTCCCAATCTGAAATCAACAACAATCAAAATTTATTGATTATTGTTGATCAACTAGAAGACCTTTTTCAATTTCACCATTTGGAATCTTCTAAGCAAGGGGAAGATCATTTGCTTTTCGAAATTATTGCACGTACAGCAAGGATGAAAGAGACCTCCATTTATTTCTTGATTAGTCTTCAAACGGAATATATTTCGGGTCTAAGCGCTTTTAGCTCAATTCAAGAGCTCTTTAATAAATCGCAATATGCCATCCAAAACTTTGGTGCTGAAGGTTTAAAAAAGTGCATAAGAAAAAATTTTACAGAGCAGGGTGTGGGTTTTGATTCAGCTGCCTATCATGCCCTTCTTGACCCGTTGGCCAATGATTTGAGTATTCTTCCAAATATCCAGTTTTTACTCTACCGTTTGTACCATGAAAAAGAGGAACTTAAATCCATAACCATCCAAACCGTTAAAGAATTAGGAGGGGTTAAAAATGTGATTTCGAAGAAACTGGAAGAAGTCTTTCAATCACTATCTGCTGCTGATCAAGAAGACTTTTCAAAAGTTATTCGGGCAACAATGAATTTTGAAAATCCAGACATTAATAGTGATGCCAATTACTTTAAAAATATTGTCGAGATTAGTGGTGTAGATAAAGCAAATGCCAATCGTCTTATTCTCCATTTCCAAAATCACTTTGGTGCCTGTTTTGATGTTATTGAAGAAAAAATTTCAGGTATTGAAAGCAAAAAAAGCAAACGTTTTTTGTTAAGCCATATGCTATCATTCAAATATCAAAAGAATACCAATTGGCAGCTAGAAGAGGTTTGGAAAGAAAAAGAAAATTCTACCTTTCTCAATTATACTGAATATGCAACGCTTGCAGACAAACATTCTGCCGGTGATATCGGTTTACTCTCTTCCCCAGAATTAGAATTGGCCATCCAATGGAAAGAGAACGCATGGCATGATAAAAACTGGGCGAAAAAGTATAACCTAAATTATTCAAAAACTATTGACTATATATCTAAAAGCCAAGAAGTTTTCAATAGAAACAGAGAACGAGAAGAATATCAGATAAGGCGAAAAAAACGAATCACAAAAGCGGTTATATCTACCATTAGTGTGCTTACCGTTGTCGCTTTAATTATGGCCGTTGGTGCCATCATCAACAAAGCAAAAGCGGAAAAGAATTTTGAAGAAGCCAACCGCGCCAAAGAATTAGCAGTAAAAAAATCGATCGAAGCAGAAAACGCCAGAAAAAAGGCAAGTGAAAGTGAACAAATTGCCTTAGAGGAAAAAAAGGTTGCCGAGTCAGCGAGAATAATAGCCCAAATATCACTTAAAAAAGCAAGGATTGCCCAACAAAAAGCTCTTCAAAGTGCACTAGAAGCCGAAGAGCAAAAGAAGTTGGCTGAAGCCTCAGAAAAGGTGGCCACAGAAAAACAAAAAGAGGCATTGATTCAACAAGAAAATGCGAATATTGCAAAAGATCAGGCAGAAAAATTAAGACAAATAGCACTTCTAGAAACAGAGTTTTATCCACTTATGCTCCAACTGGAACGTCTAGTGGAAGACAATTCGTTTCAAGCCTCAAAACGTTTAATTATTGCCACCATAGAAGAAGCATTGCTCAAATACTATCAATACAAAGATCTGATTATGCAAACTAATTCGGGCAAAATTGTGACCGAAGGACTTTTTGGTTTACTTCAAACAGCTTTGCGCATCTTGGAAAATAAAAATACCTACAGTGATACTTCCATGTTGATAAAAAATATCAAACCCATCTCTTCCATTAGATCAGTGAGTACTTTTGAAAATAATATTATTGCACTAGGGGGTGACGATCAATATCTGTACATTCTCAACGGAGCCACTAAAGCAGAAATTCCACAAATAAAAATTAATGAACGTATTAGAAAAGTGGAAATAGCCAATGATAAGATTATTTATGTAGGCACCTTTGAAGGAAATGTATATCGAATTGACCTCAATGCAAATATTGCTAGAGACCGAAAAAGACGAATTCACAAAGCCGATTCGCCCATTGATGAACTTTTCTTTAATGCTGATCAAAATCAACTTTTTATTGTTTCATCTAAAAAAGTTTTTCGATTCGAAAATCAAAATAGTAGTGTTGTTTCTGAAAACAATCAAATCACCGCAAGCACATATATCCCAAAAATAAAGGCAGTTATTTTGGCTACCGATCAAGGGCTTGTTCTAAACGCAGGAGAAAAAAATAATCTGATTAACATCAGGGAGATCGATTTAACAAGTGAAAAAATAACTGCCCTTTCGTTGGCCGGGAATCGCCTCTTTGTTGGCACTCGTTTGGGACAAATCTATGTATATAAAATTAACCTCCTAACCGATGATCGGATGTCTTTATCTTTTAACGATAAAATTATCTTACACCGTTCTGAAATCACAAAACTCTTTTTTGATGAGAGAAATAACAATCTTTATTCAGCCAGTTTTGACAATCAAGTATTAAAATACAATATCGATTTCAATGATGTGGGAAAGATTACCTCTTCAGCCATTTCTTTTATTGGCCATGAAAAATGGGTTTGGGACATTAACCTTATAAAAAATGCCAAAGGAGATGATTTAATCATTACGGCCGATGAAAATGGAAATCTGCTTTCTTGGTTTGATACCCCAGAAAAATTGGTGGCAAAAGTTGAAAACCTCATCAAACTCAAAAAGCAAGAAAATTAAACCGTCTAAGCATGTCTTATGAAAATATTGCTCGTTGGCACCACAGAGGAGACACAACTTTATGCTATAAATGCTATAACCAAAAGCCTGAGCACGCTAGAATTTAGAAAACCACTTCTTCTCGACCTAGTCTTTATTGCTAAAAAACCCATTAATAACAATTTTATATACTTGGAAAAACAATTCAATGGGGTTTATTACAGTTATGAGAAAAATAAAATAAAGCTTCTAAAAAAGAATGCCTATGACTTTTTAATTGCCTTTGAGACAACCTTTAAAGGATTATACTTAAGTTGTTTATTTAACGCCCAAAAAAAAGTGAGTTTTAACCGTTTTTGGGGTTTATTGTCATTTAATCGAATTATTAAGAGGACCTCAAAAAAAAACAATTCCTCACTCCATACGGCTGACCTAAAAAGATTGATGGAGGAACTTTTTGGAGTGGACAAAGAAATTACTCCTTCTTTTTTTTTAGAGGAAGAGAATATTCAAAAAAACGATCAGATGACCTATTGGATTTTTAAAACGAGCCACTCTATGGATCTTGATCATGAAAAATATATTTTGCTGGACTTTTCATCTCAAAAACTGCTACAAAAAAATCAATTGCCTATGATTGCTGCTATTTGTGATCGTTTGTTAGAACCCTTTAAAGGAAAAATTATTTTTGTTTCTGGCCAGCCCAATTTATTTCATCAAATAGAATTGTTACTTGCTCCAAAAAACCGTACTAATTTTTTATACTGTCATCAGAGTCATATCAATGTCCTCTCTTTTTTTCCACTTTACAAGCATGCCCTTTTGGTGGTTACAAACAAAATGAACCTATTCCATTTTTTAACATTATTACAAAAGCCTGTCTATCTATTTCATCCTAAAAAAAAGCGACTAAACTCCTTTTTTTCCTCTGCATTAAAGACAAAAAAAAGGGTTCAAACGATAATAAATCTAACCGTAGGTGAAATAAATTATATGCTTAAAAGCCTCTCACTAAACAAATGATAGCTTATGGATCACAATAAAAAAATAATCGAGTTAGAACTGCGCTTATTTACACTGGAAAAAAACTTTGCGTTGATGGAAAAGAGAATCACCCAACTTAAAGAATCCATCGACTTTCATTATGAGGGAATAGAAAAAGAGCATGAAGAGTTTGAGAGAGAACATCTTTTAGATGCAAAAGAAGCCTGTGAAATTCTTAACATAACCGAAACCAAACTCAATGAATGGGTACAGAAAAACTTAATTATCGAAAGGAAAATAGGGAATGAGAAATATTATGATAAGCAGGAGTTAAGAACACAATTCAGAAAAATGAGGGTCAATAATGAATAAAGGAGAATCCTTATTAAAAAACTTCTATTCTTCAATTCTTTGTCTTTAAATTTAATTCTAAAAGGGAATATAGCATTGTTAAATGCTATTTAGGTCTATGTAGGGAGGGCTATGGGTTTAGCCAATAATTGATTTTTAGTGTTAAGTTCCATCCCTTTGCAAATTCAGGAAAGTTTACCTCGTTACTGTTAAATACTATAAAAATATCGGAGGCGGGTTTGTATCGCCATTGAAATCTAGAATTAAAATTCCAAACGCCCAATTGTTCGTTGTATTGAAATAAGTTGGAAAAGAAAAGAGTGTTGGTTAAGGTTAAGTTAGCTTTAAGCCCTAAGAGCCAAAAGGGGTTGGTGTTCCATGGTTCTGGAAGGGTAATATGATTATAATTCACAATAGAATTTAGCTCCAAAAAGGGCTGGAAACGATAACTGAATTCGCCCAAAAAAGCACTTCGTTTTCCCTTTTCATAATAGCCTCCGGTGAGGGCTTCCAAGGCATAGGTAAATCGATTTTGGGGCTTAGAATTGTAGCTAATTTCCCAACTTGTCCATTGATGGTTACTGCCTGCTGACAAAGTGGCTATTTGTGTTCGCAGCGGATCAAAATCCGAAAGCAGAGTGATCGATTGGGTATTTAAACCAGCACTGAGTTGACTTCGATTTTTAAAATTGAATCGATATGAAAATTGATTCATTTGGTCCTTTTGATTAAATTGACTATCAAAAAAATAGATCCTTGAAAGCAATGGGCCATGGGACAATAATGGCGTTGGCCCATCGGTATAAAACAAATGCCCAAGTGCTGATTCTAATTTGATGTAATTTGTACGTGGCACATAGCCTACTTCTGCACTGTAGTTACCCGACACATATTCTTGCTGTAATAAGGCATTCCAACGGGTGGATTGATAGCTGATATGGGAAGCAAAAACAGCTCCTTGTTTTAAGTGTTCAGGACTAAAAGATTGTAAAAATAAAAGTTTGCCGTTCCACAAATTGTCAGCCGAAAAATAGTTGTATTCAATTCCTGCATTTCTATTGGGGTCTTCTGCGGCTATATTTTTATCTTTCCAAGGCTGTTTATTGATAAAAATAAAATTAATGTTGGAGCGGTCTAAAACTTTTCTTTGCAATGTAAACACCCCAAAATTGGCTGCATTGAGCCCCTGTGCCACATCCTTTTGGGTTTGCATGTCTAAAAGCCCTAAACGCCAGTTTTCATCCACATTACCACTAAGTCGAACCCCACCCACAATGGGCACTTGCAACCCAATACGCCTAGAAAAAAAAGGGCGGATGGTGGGGTATCCAAAGTTGGTAAACAAATCGGCGTTTTCTAAAAAAAACTGTCTTCGTTCAGGAAAAAACAATTCAAAACGGTCTAAATTAGTGATTTGCTGATCGACTTCTGCCTGAGAAAAATCGGGATTAATGGTGAGATCTAAATTGAGTGCCGAAGTAATGTTATACTTCACATCACCCCCAACCTTAAAGGAATTATTTGTGTTCTCTTTGTGCCGATGACTCAGGTTATTTGATAGATAGGGAATCAACGAAACATTGCTTCCTTGCTGCGGCGGTGGAGTGTTCCAAACCAATGTGCCGGCATAAGAAAGGGTAACGGATGGAAACTGCCTTGGAACTGGTGCCCAACTTGACTTTTCGCTGGCTTTTAAATCTAAACGACTAAAATTGATGCCCCATTCTTTACTATTAGCTTCATATCTAATGGATTTGAATGGAATGGCCATTTCTCCCACCCATTTTTCATCGTCAAACTGAACCTCAGAATACCATTTAGCATCCCAATTTAGATCCACTCTTCGACCATCATACATGGTTCCGTCCCATTGCGCACCATAGGCATTTAAACCAAAAGCAAAGCCTGTGCTGCGGTTGTTAAAAGGATCTATGGCCACAAGAAAATTGTCGTTTTTCCCAAAAGAAAAATCTCGTTTCAAAGATTCAACCACATAATTTCCTTGCACCTTATTGTTAAAAAAGATAACTGCTATATAAAGAAACTCATCATCATAACTTAAACGAACCTCCGAAAATTGTGTGGCTTTACCGATGTCAATGGGAGTAATCATAAAAAAATCTTGGGCAACAGCTGCATTTTGCCAAGTGGCCTCATCCAATATCCCATCAATTTTAATCTGCTCTTGTGTTTTATCAATAGGAAGTTGATAGGCTTCTGCATTTATTTGTGCTCCAACCTTCATACTCCAAAAAAAAATAAGAATCAAAACAGCTGGTAAGAAGGGCTTATATGTGATAGGAATCAAAAGGATTTTAAACATAAAAATCGTTTTCAAAAAATATTAGGAAAATCTTTTGTTAATTGATTTGTGCTAAAAATAATCAAATCAACTGGTATTGTTGATCCTTTTTAAGATTTTTAGCCGTGGCTAATAATTTGTGGGTGTGTGGTAGTAATTCTTCCTTTTTCCTTTAAAAGAATTGATCTTTTTTTTCGTTGTAAATTTGCCAAACCTTTTTTGAATCAAGAAACTTGGATGCTTTAAAAAAAACTTTAGGGCTTTTTGTAATTATTTTTATTTGGCCTTGTTCTAATTTATTATGGGGGCAAGATAAACTCTACGGCGCATTAGAGTATCAAATGCCTTTTAAGGAAGCTTTGTTAGTATTAAAAGAAAATAAAAGGTCTTATCAAAACATTTCTTTCGGAAGTGGCACCTCCTATACCATTAGGCGAGCCTCATTAAAACGAAAAAACAATCGGCTGTATTCCTTAATCCTCAACAGTAAGAAAAACCTTAATTTAAAACAAGCCTCAAGCTATCTAAAAACAACACATTCTTTTTTTGAAAAAGAAGGTTTTAAAGTTGTTTATGCGGATAATCATTGGACAGACCCACTTTTACGTGATCCCAAAAAGCCATGCATAAGAATGGTTAATGCTGAAAAAAACCTTTTGATTGAAATGGAACCTATCGGGCAAGGAGCCATTTACAACATCTATGTAACCTTTTATAATTACAAATGGTTTGTGTCAAAAATTACAGGAAAAAAAACTTCGTTATAAATCCATATTAAAACCGACACCAAAAAGCTCTCTAAGTTGAAGACGCTGAATCAAATCATCATCATAGAGCAGATGAATCACAAAATTCACAGAAATCCAATTATTGACTTTCATCCGAATATTGGTGTTGATATCTACATCAATATTTTGTGTTTTTTCTAAATAATTAATGTAAAAGTTGTATTTGTTCTCAAGGGTTATGTTAGTCATCAATTTCGTTTTCACAAAACCCGAGAGGGAAGCACCAAAAAAGAATTTGTTGTTAGCACCAGCATCAACACCAAAATATTGCTCTCCAGGATCCAACTCTTTAGTAAATTCTTTTGATACCAAAAGCATCCGTGCAGCCAAAGGAGAAAGATTAGTCCATAGATCTTCTCCTTTTTTATAATACCATCCCACACCACCTTGGGCATAAGCGGGCGAAAATATTTTGGAAATACGTTCTCTAAGTTCTTTTCCTTCTTGCGCATAATAACGATAGCCAGGAAGCACTTGTGTTTTAAGATTAAAAAAGGCCGAATGATTCCAAAATTGATTGATCTGCTTTCCTATCAAAGAATTGATTTCAAATCGATCATCTGCTTTTTTCACAAATTGATCTCCGGAAATATAGGTGGAGCCTAAGGATAATAATAAATTATTGTCCCAAACCAAACCGCTTCTATTAGAAAGATTTAAATTATAATCTAACGCAAAAAGGGTTGTGATGGCACTTTCACCGCCAGAAATCCAATTGGAAAAATGGGCTTGATTGAGTGTGAATCTTGTGTTGCCATAGAACTTGGCCAGTAAGCCTTGCTGTTCCTCATGTATTATCGCGTCAAAAGGAATGGAATCTAACTGTGCAATATTTTGCGCCCAAAGAATTGGGGCTAGCAAAAAAATAATGATGAAAAATGTAAGATAGGATTTCATTTATTAAGATGTTAGGGTTATCATAAATTTCCATTGTGTTGAATTTCTTTTTCAAAGGGATTTAACAAAGCATCCATAAGAACGGCAAATTGCCCTCTTGTGATGTGTGCCTCAGGTTCAAAAGATTTAAAGTTGAATTTATTTTTTACATCATCGGGGTTTTGAAGCCAAACGGGTGCTTGATTTGTCAAAGTTGCTTGAAACCATGCCACCACTCGTTTGACTGTTGGGGTTTCCGGAAAGGTGGGATTTGTGGTGGGAAACCATGGCGCTAGAAACACATCCTCATTTTTTAAAGGCTGGTTGGCATAAAACCAGGTCTGATTTTCCCAACCCACATTTTTCCCTTCTCCTCTTAAAATACCAGTAACGCCAATCCGCTGATAGGCTTTGAAATAGGGATGATTTGGAGGCACATCTAAATAAGGTAACAAATAGCCTCCTTGTTCTAGCAAGTGCCGTTGCACCTTCCGTACACTAATTTCTTTAGGACTCTTATTTTCATTTACAGCCAAGGCTGCCAGCACTCCAGCGGCTTGCCCTAGTTGCAACACAACCGGTTGCAACCGTGTGGTGCCATTGGCAATATTTGAGACCGAAATTGATTTTTCTGTTACAATAAAATCATCCTGCTTTTTTGGCAGCAAACTCCCCATAGGTACACTATAAGAGGGCACAGGATAAAAATGCAGTTCCGGCAATTCAGCTGCATTTGGATGAGCAGCATGATGATGGTCAACAGGATAGTCTCCCACGGCTATTGCCGTTCTGTAAAGGGGTTGGGGTTGTTCATAGGGTTTAGCGATATGATTCACAGTGAGGGTCACTTCACCTACAATACGCCTAGACTCACGGTGATATGGTATTAATGGTAAACCATCTGGTGTGGGAAATTCATCCTTAACAATACCCAAATTGGTAAAGTCTAGCTCGGTTTGCAAATAATAAAGAAATTGTAACGATTTTAATTTGGCCTCTTCATAGGCTTCTTTTCGTTGCTCTTGGTTCATCTCTATGCTATTCACATAAAAGTCGTTTCCATTGATAGGCCAATTGATCATAAATCTTTTATTTGGCAGTTCACCATAAGTAATCATTTGATGCTTAGGCCAAAGCACACGATTCATATTGGCACTGTCTTTACATTTTGGATTAGCTGTTGCACAATAAAACACACTAGCCTCATACCCTTGAGGCTTTTCAATAAGCATTGGGCGATCATATTCTTGAAGAATTAAAACATAGGTAAGGTCTTGAATCACATCATTGGCATTTTTGGGGGCAATAGTTTCGCCATAACGCATTGTACTGTCCATACCCAAATGATATGGAATGCCAACTGCGGCAGCTACATCACCCAATTCTGTGGCGTCTATAAGTTGTGTAGTATTAATTTTTAATATTTCATCTCCTTTTTTAAAACTTACTTGCCAGCCCCTTTCTTGCTTTTCTACTGAAAGCCATTGGGTGTTATAGAGCACTTCAAGCTCTTTTTCAGCCTGAGTCATATTTTGAAAAATTGCTGCGCCTACTTTAGGTTCAAATAGATGGTTACTCACCCAACCCGTTTTTAGAGCTTCAGCAGAACCATACCGATGAATGAGGCTATCTCTAAATTCACCCCAAAACCCTCCAGGCAATTTGGTATTTCCATCCACGGCACTCACCCCCGCCGAGGTGAGCATACCACCCAACCACGGCCCCGATTCCACCAATAGGGTTTTAACCCCCATTCTGGCACTGGCAATGGCTGCCGCTGTTCCTGCTGTGCCCCCACCGATAACAAGTACATCAATCTGCTTTTTAATAGGTGGATTGGTGCAGGAGAAAAAACCTATTACTAAAACCAAAAAAAATACACTTATGATCTTAATCATTTTATTTAATTTTTTCTTGTGCTCTAAAATACAGTTTATCCTTAAAATAATTTCAAGAATTTTTTCGAGCCTTTTTAGCACTTAACTATTTTAGTTTTTCATTAGTACAATTATACCCAAAAAATAAAGCCTGTTTTTTCAAACAGGCTTTACTAAAAATTTAAAATATAAAGGGTTTATTTAGCCCACCATAGTTTGGTGCCTTGAACATCTTCTCCTTGTGTTGAGATTGCTGCTTTGAGATTATCTCCGTTGGTGTTATAGGCTCCACCCCCATATCTCATTCTTTGTGGATAAGCACCATTGAGCGTTGTTCCTAGGGCATAGAGATCAGGGTCTGAAACACCTTCATATAGTTTGGAAGGATAGCCAGAATCTCTAACAATGGCCCAACCTTCAAATCCGTTAGTGAAGTTGGCCAACCATCTTTGCAATGCAATTTTTTCAAGTTGTTCTTCTTTACTTCCAGAAAGATTACCCATGTTTTCTGTGGCTAAATAAGTGTCAATATCAGCATCATCAACCTGCCATAGTTTCATAGCATGTCGAATACCCGTTTTATAGTGGCTTTCGGCATCCCCTGTGGCTAAGCCTTTAACAATAGCTTCGGCCACCATGAGATGACTTTCTCCGGCAGACATAACAATCCAAGGGAAGATTGGTTTTCCAGTGTTCTTTCTGTTCACCACAATATCAGCTGGCTTAGCGAAAAAATCTGTATGTAAATAGGGTTTTGGTCTACCATTTACACGTGTTGGAAAACCAATATAATTGGTGTTCTCTGGCATTGTTATAGTTACTGATTCATCTGTTTCTGTGAGTGTATATTCAGCGCCAGCACTATCAAAATGCTCTTTTAAGAAGGCAATGTGCTTATCAATAAGTGCCACTTGTTCTCCTTCTACAGGTTTATTGATTGTCTGAGTTCCTCCTTTACTGGGAACAGCATATTTATAGAGTCTTGGATCATTATTGTCTCTGAGTACATCTACCATCGCAGCGGCCAAATTCCAGTGTCCTCCTCCATAAAAGGAGTGCCAAACATCACCATAAACCGCACTAGCCCAAGTACTAATTTCTGTGTCTCTTTCAATGAGCGCATCAAGGTCACCAAGCACCCCTCCAGAAATAGATTCTGACGCTGCAGCATTGGCAAAATCTTCACCAGGAGCTCCATGTGCTCTTAATGCCAATCTGAGTTTCAAACTATTGGCAAGCTTTTTCCAACTTTGCATATCGCCTTTGAAAAACAAATCGTTTTCGCCTAAGATTTCAGTCCCACTTCCTGTGGTTGTGTTACTACCAATAATACCAATAGCTTCATCTAAACCGGCAATGATACCCTTATAGATATCCTTTTGGGTATCGTATTTCGGTGTAGTAATATCGGGATCAGATGCTTCTGCAAAAGGAACCATACCAAAGGTATCAGTGTACATTTGATAATAAAGTCCTTTCATAATTAAGCTGATTGCATAATATTGATCGTTCTCTAACGCACCGCCTTCTTTCACAAAGTTGGCGAAGGCTGTTAAGGTACTGTTATACCCAGACATCCATCCATAAACGGCTCCGGTATAACCTGCGCTATAATCATAGCCTAAACCATCACTCCACCAGTTGGCACTGAACCCAAAAGCGGTGTGTCCTGCATATCGGTCAACATGAATGATGGGTCCTCTCCAATAGGGATATCGGTTGGGCGCAAAAAGTCCAATTTGAACATTGGTTACAAAAAATTTCGCACTTACGTCCTCTGTTGATAAAGCATTGGGTTGTTCGTTAATTTCATTAAAATCATCGGTACAAGACCCTGCAATTACAAACAAGGAGCATATTAAAATTAAAATTTTATTTTTCATCTTATTCTTCATTTAAATTAAAAATTCAACGTTAAATTCACTCCTACACTTCGCAATGTTGGGAGGCCATTTTGGCTAATTCCTTGGGCTCCCAAAGTGGTTCCTAGCATTGATTCTGGATCAATATCTTCAGCACTTCTTGATAAGAAAAGTAAGTTTCTACCTATCAACTGTACTGATGCGTTTTGCAAGCCAATAGATGCTGCTCCTGGAATACGATATCCTATGGCGAATTCTCGAAGTCTAATATTGTCTTGATCGTATATGTAATTTTCAGCTATTCCGGACATGGCTCCCCAATATTGTTGTCCTGTAATGGCTTTGTTATTAGCAGCATTTGTTTCTGTGTTGACAGCATCAAGGGTTACGCCAGACGCTCTATATTCTAAGCTGCGCTCCGAAACACCACTAGCATCTAGAGAAGCAGAGGTTTGAGAATATAACTGACCTCCGATTCTAGCATCAATTAATACACTCAAAGACAATCCCTTATACATGAACGTATTGGTCCACCCTCCTAACCAGTCGGGCTGTGCATTTCCTAAAAGATTATCTGGTGAAGAGGCAATCGGAATCCCTTCGGCATTAACAATATGACTGCCGCTGCTGTCTGTATCCCAAACGGAACCATAGATATCACCAATTCCTCCACCCACAGAAGCTCTAAGGGATAGATTTCCACTATTGGTGGTGTTGTAGGTAATAGAATCAACACCATCGATTAGTTCTACCAGTGTGTTTTCGTTTTTGGAGAAGAAAACAGATGTATTCCAATTGAATTCTGAAGTCTTAATTGGCGTTCCTCCCAACACAATTTCAACCCCTTTGTTGTTTACCAATCCTACGTTTTGCTTAAAGAAAGAATATCCTGTGGCAGGGGGAACAGGCACATTGAAAATCAAGTCTTCTGTTGTCATGTCATAAATAGATAAATCAAAAGTTAAGCGATTATTTAAAGCGCTTAATTCAAGACCAAATTCTGATGATGTTACCGTTTCGGGCTTTAGGTCAGGGTTTAGTTTAACACTCGGTGAACCCAATGTGGTTAAACCTAGATAGCCTTGACCAGGCACACTAAATGTCTGATAGAGTTGATATGGATCAGTATCATTACCTACTTGTGCCCAACTGGCTCTTAACTTAATCAAATTAAAGACTTGCTGACTAGGATCTATAAAGGTGTTGAGAAGGGCCGATAAACTGGCCGAGTTATATAAATAAGAACGATTATCTTCCCCTAATGTTGATGACCAATCATTTCGGGTAGTTAAATCCAAATAGAGGAAGTTGTCATAAGAAATGCTTGCAGATCCATAAAGAGAGTTTACCTTTTTAATAGCTTGTGGTCTTTCATTAGGGGGGTATAATTCATTTAGATTAGCGATAAAAAATTTGGTTGGAATTTTAAAATTTCTTCCACCAATGCCTAACCCTTCAGATGTTCTTTTTGATAAGTTTCCACCAAGATTGGCCACAATATTGATCTTATCCGTTATGTCTCTTTGTGCTGTTATTAAAAACTCTGAGTTCAATTCTGTGAATGTATTTTGACTTTTTTCCATTCTTCCGTCAGGATAAAAATGATGTCCGGGTTTTTCAATATTCGTTCTTTTGACATCTGTTATATCTGAACCTATTCTCACAAAAGCACTCAACCAATCGTTAAACTGGTAGTTTAATTTAGTAAAACCTAAGAAACGACCTCTGCGCTCGTTATTTTGATCATTGAATAGCATCCAGTAGGGATTTCCTGTAGTAGAGCCTGGCTGCCCGTAAGAAATAACTTGATAATCAGCTGGGGAAGATGGATTGTCTTTTTGATAATTTTTTAAATCATTAACATCCACATTTCGGGGCATGGTATATACAAAATTTAAAACTCCCTCACCTCCAAGACTGGCTCGATTGGTTATTTCCTGGGTGAAGTAAGTGGCTTTAGCGTCAATGGATAATTTGTCAGACAATTGGGCAACTCCCCTCAAATTGAAGTTGTGACTATTTAAATCAGAGTTCGGTAAAATGGATTCTGTTGAATTATTGGTATATGAAAATCTAACCGAGCCTGACTCCGAGCCTTTGTCTAAAGAAATGGAGGTGATCGCTTTGGTGGCAGATCTAAAGAAATTTTCAACATTGTTAGGATCTGCTGAATAGGCTCTTTGTTGACCCGTAAAGTACAATTGCTGAGAGCCATCCAATCGTTGACCCCATGAACCAGAGCCCCAATTGTTTTGTAAATCAGTGAATGCAGCACCTAAACTTCCCTGTCCATATTCATTTTGATAGTCAGGGAGAAACAAGGGATCATCAAACGTTATATTGGTATTTAAGGTAACACCCAAACGATCTGATTTTGTTCCTTTTTTGGTGGTAATTAAGATTACCCCGTTACCGGCTCTTGATCCATAGAGTGCCGCAGCATTTGGACCTTTGAGCACAGAAATAGACTCCACATCATTTGGGTTAATATCTGTTATACCTCCACCAGTTACTTGGCTATTATAAACACTTCCTCCAGAGTTGATACCATCGGCGTTGATTGGAACACCATCCACCACAATAAGTGCTTGAGTGTTTCCACCAATAGAGTTATTTCCTCTAATGGTGATTCTTGAACCCGAACCTATACTTCCAGATTGTGTAATATTTACCCCCGCAATTTTACCAGATAAAGAACTCGCAATGTTATGATCTTTAACGGTATTTATATCCTCTCCGCTAACTTCACTAACAGCATATCCAAGAGATTTTTTCTCTCTTGAGAGTCCCAATGCAGTTACCACAACTTCATCCAAAGCACTATTGGGCTGCAATTGAACATTTATGGTACTGGCTTCACCTACAGCTATGGATTGAGATGCATAGCCCACATAACTAAAGAGTAGTGTTTGTCCATCAGAAGCTTCAATGGTATAGTTTCCATCGAAATCTGAAGTAACACCAATCGTAGTGCCATCTACTAAAATTGTGGCACCCGGAAGAGGACTTCCGTTTTCGTCCAAAACAGTTCCTGAAATTTGCTGTGCATGGGCAAGAACGCCCAAACTAAAAAATAACAAAAAACTGTACAGATTTTTCTTCATAATTGATTTGTTTTAAAATATTCACTAAATTAAAATTTTTTTAAGATACAAGGAATATTTTTAACTACTGCATTTTTACTGCATGAATCATCATATTACTAAAAACCAATTGTTTAATAGAATTTTAGACACTGCATATTATAGTAAATAATTTTATAATACATTAATAAAATCATTAAGACTTTCTTCTTTTTTTAGGGGTAATTTTTTGGATAGTCTATAACGTTGGCTTTCAAGTGTTCTAATGGATATCCCTGAAATTCTTAAAATCTCGTCATTATTGAGTTTCATCTTTATAAAGGATGCTAGTCTGAGATCTGTTTTGGTGAGTTTTGCCATAGTAGCTAGGTTTTTATAAAACTTGGGATACACCTCAACAAACATTTTTTCAAAATCGGCATATACTTTTTCTGAAATTACAATTTCTTTCATTTCAGACTTCAGCGTTTTTAATTCTCGACTATTTGCCAAATTCTTATCCAATTGATCGTTAATTTTATTAATATATTGATTCCGCAGTGAAATAAAATTTACCTTACTAACCAATTCTCTTTGCTTCATTTTAAGCCGATTTAGGATTTCCTTCTTTTCTAATTCTAAGCGGGCATTCTTTTCCTTTTGAAGATTAAAACTTATTCGGATTGATAGGATTATAAAAATCAAAAAAAACACAAGGATCATTGAGATTAGGATAATTCTATTGTTTTGTAGTTTTAATAATTTTAACTCATTTTGATTTTCGGTGGCCACAAGAAGATTTTGAAGAATATTAAATTCTTCGTTGGCTTCTTTTTGAAGTGACACTGTATTCAAAAAAATGATTGAATCCTTAACCGACATTAGTTGGGTTAAATCATCTTCTTGACCATATGCCTTTTCTAAAAGCTTATAGTTATTGAGTTTACTCTCCACACTTAATGAAGAGAAATTCAAATTTTCTTCTACAAGTGCCTTAGCTTTTGAAATTTCATTCAACTTCAGATATGACTTTGCCATTTCTAAATTAACTCTTGGAATTTCGTAAGGAATTTTTTGCAATAAATCTTTTGCCTTTTTAAAATAGTTGATTGATTTATCCCATTTATTGTTTTGAGCCAAATAAATTCCAAATCTTGTGCTTGCATAGGAACTATATAGCTTTATTTCAGGATTTATTTCTGTAGCCGTTTGACTGTGCTGTTGAAATATACTGTCTATTTTTCTATAGCTATCTTTCACCATTTCCTCTTTGTCCAACAAAGAATACAAATCCATAAAATTATAATGGGAGGCCATGATGTCTAATTGTTTTCCAAATGAAATTCTTCGTTTTAGGATGGTATCGTAAAGCTTTTCGGCTTCACTAAAGTTTTTTAGTTCTATTTCAATGAGGGCGATATTGCTTTGTGAGGTATTTAAACCAAAATTTTTTTCTTCTTCATATATAGCATCAAATAATTTAAAATTATGGTGGGCCTCCTCAAAGAATTTTCTTGCCTTATCAAAATCTTTATTTTTATAATGAACATTTCCAATTATAATCATCACCCAAGGAGGTTGATTTACATTTCTATTTCTTCGTTGAGATTTTGGCAAATCATCATAGAGTTTTAAAGCTCTTGTTAAATACTCAAATGAACTTTTAAAAATTTCCATTTGATAGAACACCTCTCCGATCATGGAATGCAACGTAAAATAATCGTATGTATCTCTCTGATCGATAAACTTTAAACCTTCAAATCCAAATTCTAGTGCCAACTTGGGGTTGGTAGATTTGTATTTTAAAACGGAGTCATTAAGCGATTTTAATTCTTGTGCCAAACCAATGTGAGTGCATAAAGCAATAACAAAAAGTTGGAAATAGTTTAACATAGTGACATGGTATGTTCTGTACCTTCCATTAAAATTAGAAAATTCTACCCAAAACTATTTAGTAATAGTTGAAGTATAAATCTCAATAGAGGAATTGTTTTTGGCAAATACTATTTGCCATTGCCTCCCATTATTTAGTGGCACAATATCACGCACTTCTCCATTGACTCTAAAACCGCTTTCTTGATAGGAAATGGGGCTAAATTTGCCTTTTCCATCTCCCAAAAGAACTTCTCCTTTGGAAGCATCATAGCGCCCCAATTTTACTCGAGTGCCGTAAAGGTTTCCACCTGAAATTAAATCTAAATTACCATCGGCATTAATGTCAAATGGTAGTAAACCAAAAACAGGAGCTACTTGAACAGCAGCTGGCAAGTGCCTTACCAAGAAGTTGTCTTTCCCTTGATTAATGATAAGGCTAGACTGCAATAAATTGGCATCCAATTTTTTGGCAGCTGTAAATTGTTGCGGCGTCAATATATCTTGAACGGTTTGGTTGGCATAGGATTCATAGGAAACATATTTAGATTTTAAAGCCACCCATTGGCTTTGAATATCATCTTTAGACCAAAAAGGATATTCTTTACCAGCCTCTTGCGTACATAAAATGGGTTCTATTGCCCCATTTTGATCAAAATCACCATAAAAGAGGCTTAATGGGGCTTTCAGCTGGGTGTTTAGCCCGTAGTTACCTGCTGCAAAATCAACTTTTCCATCATTATTAAAGTCACCTTTCACTATACGATTCCATAAGCCAGAAGAATTTTTTAATACCAGATTATCGCTGGCTTTAAAAGTATTTTTATCTTGATATAAAATGGTTATAGGCATCCATTCGCCCACTACAACCAAGTCTTGTTTGTTGTCTCCATTAACGTCTTCCCATAAGGCATCGGTTACATTTCCCAACTCATTTTGCTGAGGTAAGAGTTCGTTTGCTAGTTCAAATACCCCCTTTCCTGAATTGATTAGGAGTTGACTGGAAGCACTTTCGGGATACCGGCCTGGTACGCCTCGAGTGCCTACAAATAAATCAATATCTCCATCGGCATCAAAGTCTGCTGCTGCAACACAAGAACCACTTTTCCATTGCTTAGGAAGGTTCATTGAACGAATAAAAATCCCTTTAGTATTAATAAAGAGTTCGTCTTGCAGGACTGCACCTTCGTTTTCATTACCCCCACTAACTACATAAAGGTCTTCATCTCCATCACCATCGGCATCAAAAAAAAGGGCATCTACTTCTTCCTTTTCATAGGCAAGATCCAGTTGGGGTTGTATTAATTTTTGGAAGCTCCCATTTGATTGCTGAATCCACAGACTTCCCGCAAAGCCTTTGGCTCCACATAAATAAAAATCTTGTAATCCGTCTTGATTCACATCTGCAACTGCCATTCTAGGCCCCTGAGTAGACAAATAGTGGGGCAATAAACGTTCACGTTTAAAATCAACAAAGGTATTTTCTTGATGCTCAATAGGAGATGAAGCTTGGAGCGTTATTTTATTGAAGTAAGGAACTTTCAACGCGGGTTCCATTTCAGAACCTTCGGGTATGTTTTTATAGAGGGTTAGCACACTCTGTGAAGTCATGCCTTTTTCAACTTGTCTTTTCCCATCGGGCCAAAGAATGGCTATTGAGTCTATTTTTTTGGTAGTTCCTAAACCAAAATGAAGTGTTCTTCCTACAGAGGATTGATAACCCCGAACCGGTTGTTGTACTTGTTGGTTTAAAGTACCATTTGCATAAACAGTAACGGTAGCGCCTATTCCTTCTCTATTGAGAGAAAGGGTGTCTTGTAAACGAATTTGAAGATAGGATTCTTTGTCTGGATTCGTATTGTTTCGCAAAATTGAAGCTGGAGCATCAATGTTATTAATTATCAGATCTAAATCTCCATCGTTATCTAAATCGGCATAGGCGGCTCCATTGGAGAGGGTTTTATCTTCAAAGCCCCACGCCGAATTCATTTTTTTGAATTGTGCTTTACCAAGATTTTTAAAGATATAGTTTGTCTCCACTGTTGAGGGTATTTGCTCAATAAGGTCAACTACGGCTATTTCTTCCTTTTTTTGCATTTCGTTAATACGCTGCTGCACCGCATAGCTTACAAAATCCATGTTAGTATAATCGCGTTTATAGCCGTTGGTTACAAACAAATCTTTTAATCCATCATTATCAAAATCGGCAAAAAGGGAAGCCCAACTCCAATCGGTATTTGATACGCCTGCCATTTGTCCTATTTCGGTAAAAAATTGTCCGCCTTGGTTGAGATGCAACATATTGCGCATGGTTTGGTTATAAAATCCAGAATTCACCAATTGTTGGTATTTTTCATAATTATCGGGTCCAAAAACCATTTTTTGCCGAGCGTTACTCTCGGGTAGCATATCCAACGTATAAATATCTGTGTAACCATCATTATTGATGTCAGCCACATCAGATCCCATAGAAAACATCGAAGAATGCGTTATATATTGCTCTAATTGATCAGAAAATGTACCATCTTGATTATTAATATAGAGGTAATCTTGCTCGTTATAATCATTCGAAATATAGAGGTCTGGCCATTGGTCATTATTAAAATCACCCATAGCTACACCCAACCCAAAACCCAAAACATTTGTTTTTATACCTGCCCTTTGAGTACGGTCAAAAAATAAGCCGCCAATATTTTCATAGAGCTTATCTCCATAGTTAGAATTATTTTTTTCTTTAAGTCCACCAGTTAACCGATCAAAGCCCGCAAATTTTTGTATAGAATGATTTAGTACATATAGATCTAAGTCATTGTCTCTGTCATAATCAAAAAAGAGAGCTTGGGTGGTGTATCCAGTATCATTAATGCCCAATAGTGCAGCACTTTCAGTAAAGGTCATGTCACCATTATTTAGAAAGAGAAGATTTCTTCTCAAAATGGGATTTGCTGCCGCAGAACGACAAACAAAAATATCTAACCAACCATCGCCGTTTACATCTGCCATGGTAGTGCCTGTGTTCCATAAACCCGGAGCATCAACTCCTGCTTCTTTAGCCACCTCTTTAAACTTGAAATTTCCTTGATTTATGTACAAGCGGCTTGCCACCATGTTTCCCGTGAAGTATAGGTCCTCTAAACCGTCATTATTAACATCGCCTACAGCCACTCCTCCACCGTTGTAGAGATAACCATAGGTTAGTACATTAAATTCTTTCGTTTCTTTTAGTATATTTTTGAATTTGATTCCCGTTTTATAAGATGAAAGAGAAGTAAATAATTGGTCATTTAAATTTGAACATCCTAGAAGGAGAATGTATGAAAAAAGGCCAGTGTAAAATGGCTTAAAGGCCTTTGAAAGAAACTTTCCGACTTTCATTTTAATTTTTTTTGAGGAAAAGATTTGTTTGGACGTTTATATAAATATAAAAAAAGAGGGCCATAAAGCCCTCCTTTTTTTTAAAAAAGCATATTGCTATTTTTTATCCCACCAAAGCTTGGTGTTGTTTTTGTCTTGTCCACCAATTTCAGGTGAGGAGACAGCCGCATTTACAGCTTCACTGTTGGTTGTAAATTCACTAGCGGTATATACCATTCTAGCTGGAATTTTATCAACAGGCACATCAGGATTATCTGATTGCACTCTAGGAAGTTGCTTTGGATAACCTGTTCTTCTGGCTTCTGCCCAAGCTTCCCAACCATTGGGGAATAAGGCTAACCATTTTTGTGTAATGATTTGCTCTAAGCCTCGCTCTGTACTTGAGTTGTCAAAGGCCACAGGAATATCTGACGAAGCAGGTGTTGTGCCTCCATCAAAACTAACAGGTGTATTGGTACTTGCAATGTATGCAGCTATATCTCCAGCAGAAGCTGAAGTACGCTCTTGCATAGACATGGTTATACCAGACTCATAATATTGTTGGGCTGTGCCTCCGACATTATAGCCAGCCAAAGCTGCCTCGGCCAATAAAAAGTGTACTTCTGCAGCTTGCATCAATTCAAGAGGTGGATTTGATCCTCCTTGAGCAACATCTCTGTAATACACGTTTACATCTGAGGTAATTGGGTTTTGACTTACACCCAATGCCACTTTCGTTTGACCATTTTGAAGACCTTCATAAGGAATACCATCTCCATCTTGATCGCCCGCAGCAGCAGGATCAAAATATACAGACATTCTTGGATCATTGTATCCTTTAAGGATTCCTTCCATGGTGGCGCTCATTCTAAATTCACCCCAATCGGTGATAGTCTCTAGAGGGTTTCTGTTATCATTACTAACAGAAACGTAAGCGTTATCTGCATTGCTTGTTATCAAGGCTCCTGAACTAAAAGCTTTCTCGGCTTGAGATTTGGATAGTGATGGATTAGCATATCGAACTCTCATAGCGAGTCGGAGTCTTAAGCTTTCGGCTAATTTTCTCCATTTTGATGCATCACCACCATAAATCAAATCTGAACCACCAAATGCACTTCCACCAGCAGCAAGTGCAGAACTAGCTGCATCAAGTTCTGCAAAAAAGCTGGTGTACATAGCTTCTTGAGAATCGAAAGGAACTGTTAATTCCTCATTTCCAAACTCAGAATAAGGAACAGGTCCCCAATAATCTGTCATTCGGCTATACCCATTCACTTTAACTACTTTGGCCATTGCAGCACCCACAGAATTTCCACTCTCAGTGGTCAAATCTTCTACCAATTTGATTTGTGGAGCAGCAATCCCATAAAAGGATCCCCAGGCCAAATCAGCCCATCTACCCACCTGAGTAAATCGGTCTGAGTCAAAACCTACATAGGTTGTCGCATAGTAGCCTGCCCAAAGGTCTGAGAATAAACTTTGAGAGATTTGAAATCTCCAATGTAATCCCATATTTGAAGTATAAGTAGCTTGAGCAAATGCTTGTCCAAGCAACACATCGCTTTCAGCTAATTTCTCTGTACTTAATTGAAGTGGGTTTGTGTTGATTTCTTGAAAATCGTCGTCACACGACACCGCAATCGCTGCGAGAGAAAAAATTGAAATCCCCAGCATCATTCTTCTAAAATTCTTGTAAACTTTCATTTTCAATTATATATTAAATTAATTATTAAACTTTCTGTTTATTCGTTATCTACAATTTAAGTTCTAAAAACCTAACTTAAGGTTTAGTCCTACGCTTCTTGTATTTGGAAGCGAAAATGCTTCGTATCCATCATTGACTGCACCCACCCCGAAGATAGCTTCAGGATCTACACCAGATTCGTTAACAAGAAAACCTAAGTTTCTTCCCACCAAAGAAAGTTTTGCACTTTTAAAGGGAGAGGATGCTAGTGCAGATTCACTTAAACTGTACCCTAGAGTTAACTCACGAATTCTAACATTAGATGCATCATAAGTAAAGGCTTCACCCACAGGAGCGTTTCTACCTCCAATGCTCGTCCAGAAGGTCTCAGGGTCTACAGCAACAGCAGCTGTTGCAGGAGTTTCGTCTGGATACACATCAGTACCAAATCGGATTCCGCTTTCTCTACCAATACCGGTTATATCTAGAACACCATCGGAAGATGCAATGGAACGTGTAAATGAAATTACATCACCCCCTTGACGCATATCAATTTGTAAACGTAAACTGAGGTTTTTATACGAGAAACTGTTAGTAAGACCACCTAACCAATCTGGATTAAAGTTTCCTACATTAACTGTTTGACCTGGAGTAACTACAGGAGTACCATTAGCATTCATAAGCACTCTGCCTTGTGCATCTCTCTCAAATCCTCTGGAATACATACTTCCAAACGGTTGGCCTACATCAAGTTTAAACTGGCGCATAAAACTACCACCATAATTTAACTGATCTAAACCTTCGGCTAATTTGAGTACTTCGCTTCGGTTGGCAGCATAGTTAAAGTTCACATCCCATAGAAAATCTCCTTTTGTCAGAATACCAACATTTACCGCAGCCTCTATACCGCTGTTTTGAATATCGGCACCGTTAATAAATTTGGTGGCAACACCCGAACCTTGTGGCACATTCTGTCTGAATAATTGATCCACACTATTTGACTTGTAATAAGTGAAGTCAAGATTTACTCGATTGAATAAAGTTGTATCAAAACCAAGTTCCACAGACGTGGTTTTCTCAGGTCTTAAGTCACTAGCTGGTGCTGATGTAGAAAGTTGAATAAACCCTCCATTTTGTAGGTTAGCTGCTCTTGACAATTGATACGGATCTGTATCATTACCTACTTCTGCATAAGAAGCTCTGATTTTGAAATAGTCAAATGCAGATGGTAGATCAACCATATCAGATAAAATGGCACTCAAACCAGCAGAAATATAATCGTATTGATTATTTTCAAGTGGTAAGGTAGAACTAACATCGGCGCGATATGTTATGTCTAAGAAAGCATAATTCTTGTAACCAATGTTAGCAAAGGCATACAATGAATTCACTTCTTTTTCATAAATACTTTGACTTGCAGTTAATTGCTGAGAATTTGAAAGTGCAAAAATATTAGGTGCATTTAAACCTCCTGCATTAATGCTTGAAGACTCTGCTTTTACCACTCGGTTATTTCCACCAATACTGGCTTTCAGATCAATATCACCAAAAGAAGTGTTGTAGTTCAGAAGGAAGTCATTGTTCCATTCCAAATTAGTGCCGTTGTTGATACGGTAATTACCGTTTTGAGCAATGATGTAAGAATCATTCCACCACTGGCTTTCTCTATTGGAGGATGAATTGTCAATGGCAGAACGCACCATCAAACTAACTTCGTCAGTTATGTCATAGGTTGCAGAAGCAAATCCAACAACTCTATCTCCAACAAGTTCGTTGTTATTTCTGTTAATAACCCAATATGGATTACCATTACCATTGTCAAGTGGTTTCCAGTAATTTTGTTTATTATTTCCTGCCGCATCTGTGAATTCAAAATCAGCGGCGTCCTGAGTTCTAACACTTCTTGGTATTCTGTAAACCCCTCGTAATGGGTTGTCATAACTCTCCCAACCAGGAAGAATGTTATTTGTAATAGATTTGATATAATTAACTCTAGAACTAACACGAAGTTTGCCATCCAGCATATCATTATCTATTTTTAAGTTAACACTATGACGTTCGAGTTCGTTATTAGGAACAATACCCGTTCTTAAGTCATTGGTGTAACTAAAAAATGTTCTCATGTTTTCACCACCGGAAACCAAAGAAATGTTATTGGCAATAGATACACCCGTATTAAAAAAGTCCTTAACGTTGTCGGGTTGAGCTTCATAAGGAATACTCGTACCTGCCAATTCTGGATTAGGCGACCAATGCGGAACACTTCCACCAAGTTTTGGACCCCAAGAATCGGTAGTAAAACCAGAATAAACACCACCATTTCCTTGACCATAATCATTCTGAAATTCCAGCGTAATATCGGCTGTGTCAAACGTGACAGTAGAGTTGACGTTGACATTAAATGTGTCTTTTTTACCAGACTTTGTGGTTATGATGATGGCACCATTGTTTGCTCTAGCTCCATACAAGGCAGCTGCGTTAGCCCCTTTAAGAACACTAATAGAAGCAATGTCATCCGGACTGAAATCTTGAATATCTCCTCCTAATGGCACACCATCTACAATAAATAACGGTTGGCTGCTTCCTGAGATAGATCGATTACCTCTTAAAACCACTCGAGATTGAGAGTTAACCCCCTGGCTGGTGGTTGTAATAGAAATACCTGCAACTTTACCTTGTAGTGAGTTTACTAAGTTACCATTGGCTCTTGATTCATCAATTCCTTCAGATTCCACATTTTGTGTGGCATAGGTTAATTCCCTTTTCTGTCTTTGAATACCAAGGGAAGTAACCACCACCTCATCCAAAGCATTACCTGCTTGCAGTGTTACATCATAACTTGATGAACTGCCTACAGTTACTTCTTGAGTGGTGTAGCCCACAAAACTAAAGGCTAAGGTTTGTCCTTCCTCCGCCCCGATAGAATAATTTCCATCGAAGTCTGTTGTTGTGCCTTCTCCAGTTTCTACAACAATAACGGTAGCTCCAGGAAGAGGCACGCCTTGGTCATCGTTAACAAGACCAGTTACAGTTTTTTGCTGTGCCACTGATACGCTGAAAGCAAAAAGCGCAACAAAAACCAAAATTTGATTTATTTTTTTCATAATTATTTAATGTTTGAGCCTCACAAGATATTAAAATTAACTTAACTTTAAGAAATATTTAGAATTTTTTTTATGCGAACAAAACTCCTTTCCCTAGTCCTTCTTTTAAGCTTTTTGACAACTGCTCAAGAAAACTTAATAAGCGAAACACAGCTTGAATTACCTACATATCCTTTTCAAGACCCTAACCCCATGCCGGCTTTGGCTTTTAATCCCAAAATTTATCCCTATCATAAATTTGAAGGATACAGCACTGTAAAAAATCCGCAATCTTTTCAGGTGGTTCGTCTAGAAAACGAATTTATAAAAGTTGAAATCTTACCCGGTGTGGGCGGTAAAGTTTGGGGTGCCATAGATAAAAGCAATGGCAACGAGTTTATTTATAAAAATGACGTACTTAAATTCAGAGATATTGCCATGCGAGGACCTTGGACGTCAGGAGGCATTGAATTTAATTTTGGCATCATCGGACACCACCCAGGCACAGCCACACCAGTAGATTATTATACTGAAACCCTTGCCGATGGAACCCAGATTTGCGTTGTGGGCACCATAGACCTCCCCTCAAGAACCCAGTGGCGAGTGCATATTGAAGTGGAGCCAAAAAAAGGGGCCTTCTCCACAAAAGCTACTTGGTATAACCCCACCCAGACACAAAAAGCCTATTATAATTGGATGACAGCCGCTGCAGAAGCCAAACAAGATTTGGTTTTTGCCACCCCGGGCAATGCCTATCTCAAGCACGATGGCACTGCTCTTCCCTGGCCCAAAGATGGCCTCAACAGAAATTTAGCTCGCTATGCTGAGAATAATTTTGGAAGCAGTAAGTCCTACCATGTGGTGGGCACCTACAATGATTTTTTTGGAGGCTATTATGAACAAGATCAAGTGGGCTTTGGCCATTGGGGTCGTTATGACGAAATTCCTGGGCAAAAACTATGGCTATGGGATCTCTCTCGCTTTGGAGGTATTTGGGAAGACCTGCTCACCGACAATGACGGGCAATATATTGAATATCAAGCAGGGCGCCTGTTTGTACAATACTTTCCCGGAGCAGAAAACCCTATTACTCAAGCCACCTTTGAACCTCATCAAACTGACCACTGGACCGAAGTGTGGTTTCCTCTTAAAAAGACTCAAGGGCTGAGTGAAGCTTCTTCTTTAGGAGCCCTACATGTGGTTCAAAACAACAACTCTATTGAAGTGTACGTTAATCCATTCATTAGCACCCAAGGCCAAATTGCTTTTGAACAAGGTGAAATAAAACAAAAACAACCCTTTAATTTTAAAGCCAATGAGGCCCATCCTTTTCGTTTTTCAACCCCACACCCTGAACGGCCTTTCAACATTAAAATAGAAGCCTTAGAATTAGATTATGAAAGCAACCCTAAAAGTTTAAAAAGACCTTTTGCCACGCCCAAAAACTTAAAAGGATTGGAATCTAACGCTATTCTTTTTCAAAAAGGATTGGATGCCCAACGCTACCGAGATTTTGAATCGGCCGAAAAATATTTTTTGAATGTGCTCCAAACTGATGCTGGCCACCTTGAAGCCCGAGCTGCTTTAGGTACTTTATTTTTTGACAACGGGCTTTATGACCAAGCCTTAGACATCATACAACAAGGACTTGGGTTAGACACCTACCATGCTGGTTTAAATTATGCCGCCGGTATCAATTACTTAGCGCTATCCGATTATACCAATGCTAGAGAAAGCTTAGGATGGGCTGCCCGATCATCGAAATATAGATCAAGTGCCTATGCGCAAATGAGCCAAATTGCTTTGTTGGAAAAAAAGTATGCTGAGGCCCTTCATTATGCCAATCAAGCGCATATATACAATACGCAAAACATAGCGGCTCTATGTTATCGCTTTTTGACTCTAAAAACGTTGAAGAAAGAGGAGGATGCAAAACAAGCCTTG
>JBMYZB010000006.1:0-30406 GCA_049609945.1 Flavobacteriaceae bacterium | reverse complement strand
TCTCTTCCTAAAAATTGGTTTCAAAAACGTGACCATGGACGATGTTGCGCGAAATATGTCTATTTCCAAAAAAACCATTTACGAACACTTCGAAAATAAAAAAGCGCTTATTGAGGCAGCTGTGAACACCTTAATTTTAAATGTTGGCCATGAAGTGGAGGTAATTCAAAAGGCAGCAGAAAATCCTATTGCTGCCATTTATAAAGTAAAGACTATGGTTTTGCAATATCTGCGAGACGAAGAAAATTCACCTCAAATTCAATTGCAAAAATATTATCCGGAAATATATCAAAAATTTAAGTTTAAAGAGTTTGATCTTTTGGGGAATCATTTTCGATCCAGCTTGCAACAGGGCATTGAAATGAACCTTTTTAGACAAGATATTGACATTGATTTTATTTCCAGAATTTATTTTAGTGGGCTTCGCAATATTAGAGATATTCAATTATTTCCTAGAACACAATTTCAAATTGAAGAATTAATGGGACTATTTTTTGAATATCATCTACGTGGCATTTCTACAGACAAAGGGATCACCCTTTTAAATCAATACAAATTATCATAACATCTATGAAATCAATAGTAAACCTACTCTTTTTACTTCTTTTAAGTTTATCTTTTGGGCAAAATCAAGTGCCTGAAGCAATCACTCTGACACAGGCCATTGACTTTGGTTTGGCCAACAATCGGTCTATCGTAAATGCCAATAGAGAGGTTCAAAAAGCGTACAAAGAACGCTGGAACACCATTGCCATTGGTTTACCCCAAGTGACTAGTAGTGTCGATTATCAAAACTTTATAGAACTTCCTGTGTCGCTTGTTCCAGCTGAATTTTTTGGTGGCCAAAAGGGTGAGTTTGCAGAACTTCGTTTTGGCACGCAACAAAATTTTGTGGCCGGGGTGCGAGTCAACCAATTACTTTTTGACGGTTCTTATTTGGTGGGTCTTGAGGCTTCTAAAGTTTATTTAGATATTTCAAAAAACGTATTGGAAAAAACTGAAATTGAAGTGCGCAAAAGTATTGTGAACACCTATGCTGCTGTGCTTTTAGCGCAAGAAAATGTGCGTATTTTAAAACAGAACAATGCCCAATTAGAAGAAAACTTAATGGAACTAAGGGCGCTTTTTCAAAACGGGTTTCAAGAAGAAGAAAGTGTTGAACAACTGCGGTTAACCCTTGCAGAGATTAATACACAATTGCGGTATGCAGAGAATTTGGCTCAAATCACTTTAAAAATGCTGAAACTGTTATTGGGCATTGCCATAGAAAGTCCATTAACCTTAACGGATCAACTAGAAAACCTCATTGACGACGGATTGTTTCAATCACCATCCCAAACGGAAGAAACCTTAGAAAACAATATTGATATTAAGATTGCTGAAAACAACCTGGCCTCAGAAGCATTGCTATACAAACTCGAACAATCCAAATCACTGCCTAGATTGACCGCATTTTTAAACGGTAATTATTCGGGCTTTGGCAATGAATTTAATTTTTTTAACGTCAATCAAAAATGGTTTGGTTCTTCCCTTCTTGGAGTGAGTCTTCAAGTACCTATATTTAGTTCTTTTGGAAAATCTGCCTTACGACAAAAAGCCAAAATTGCCGTGGCTCAAGCTCAAACACAACTAGAAGAAACCCAATCTAGGATTGCCCTCGAAATGGCCACTGCCAAAAACGACTATCAATTGGCGGTGGAAACCTATTATACGGCAAAAGAAAATGTTGCCTTAGCAGAAAATATAGAACAGAAAAACCAAACTAAATATTTTGAAGGATTGGTAACCTCTTTTGAACTCCGTGAGGCACAATTGCAGCTTTATGGAGCGCAACAAAGTTATTTGCAATCTATTCAAAATATGATCGCCAAAAAAGCAGCCTTGATCGCTTTATTAAATATCCCTCAAGAATAAAAAAATGAAAACAAAAAGTCTCTTAATTGTAGGAATCTTTGCCTTTATGGGTTGTGACAGTGCGACCCCTACCCACCAAGAAATTTTAGCCAGTGACGATCTGGAACTTTTACAAAAGCAGCGCAGCGAATACAACCGCCAAATTAGTCAGTTAAACGTTCAACTGGAGGAAATAAACGCTAAACTAAGCACCTCTGAAACCGAAGGAAAATTGGCTTTAATAACTGCTTTTGTGCTCGAGCCACAAGCTTTTGATCATTTTATTTCGGTTCAAGGCAATGTGAAAACCAGACAACATTTAGAATTGCTTGCAGAATTTGGCGGGGTCTTAAAAAAGATCTTCGTAAAGGAAGGACAACAAGTGAAAAAAGGGAGTCTTTTGGCTCAAATTGATGATGCTGGTATGACCGACCAATTGGAACAATTGCAATTGCAATTACAATTGGCTCAAACTACTTTTGAGCGCACCAAACGTTTATGGGATCAAAAAATTGGCTCTGAGATGAGCTATCTTCAGACAAAAATTAATTATGAAACCCAACAAAAGAGAGTAGCTCAAATGAAAGAACAATTGGCCAAAACTAAAATTTATGCCCCCTTTTCGGGCGTGATCGATGAAATTATTGCTAAAGAAGGTGAAATGATTGCCCCGGGCACGTCTCGTATTTTAAGAATTGTAAATCTCAACAGCATGTATGTGGTTGCCAATGTGCCAGAAAGCTATTTACCCAATATCAAAATTGGAAGTCCGACCACAGTAACTCTCCCCGTTTTGAAACAAACACAACAAACCACCATTAGACAAACAGGAAACTATATTGCGCCTAGCAACCGAACCTTTCGGGTGGAAGCCCCACTGCAAAATGAAGACGGAATGATTAAACCCAACCTCACCGCAAGATTGGAGGTGAACGATTATAACAATCCTCAAGCTTTGTTGATTCCTTTGCGTATCATCAATGAAAATGCAGCAGGCCAAACTTTTGTCTATAAACTCTCCCCAACTCCTGAAGAAAATGTTTACACCACCCTTAGAGCCCCCGTGATTTTAGGAAAAAACAATGGTGAAAAAATAGAAGTGCTAAGCGGTTTAGCTGCCGGTGACCTCATTCTAGAAGAAGGATCAAGCGGGGTTGACGACCAACAAAAAGTAAAAAGAATCCAATAGTAAAAACCATGAAATCAAAAACCAATAAAGAATTTCTTTTTGCTAGCTGGGCCATAGACCACAAAACCGTGATCTATGTAATCATGTTTATCTTCTTGATTTTAGGTGTAAGTTCTTACATGAATATGCCACGTGAAAGTTTTCCTGAAATTAATGACACCAAAGTTTTTGTGAGTACGGTTTTTCCAGGAAATACCGCCGAAGATATTGAGCGCCTTGTAACAGACCCCCTAGAAGAAGCGCTTAAGGGCGTGCCCAATTTAGTGGAAATTACATCCACTTCTTCTGAAGATTTTTCGATCATCAATATCGAATTTGACGAAAACATAACCATTGATGATGCTAAACAAAAATCTAAAGATTTGGTGGACGGAGTAAAAGCCGGACCCGATTGGCCCACCTTTAACAATGCCAAACTAGAACCCAATGTGTTTGAAATGGATTTCTCTGAATTGCTGCCCATTTTAAATATCAGTTTAATTGGAGATTATCCCATTGAACAACTAAAAGTGTATGCTGAGCGCATAGAAGCTGCAGTGGAACGTTTACCACAAGTAAAAGAGGTGAACATTAGAGGCATTCAAAATTTTGAGGTAGAAGTAGCTCTAGATGTCTATAAAATGAGTGCTGCAAAAGTTTCTTTTAATGACGTTATTGGAGCCATTAACAATGAGAATAGCACCATCTCGGCGGGTAATGTTGTTAGCGATGGTCAGAGGAGAAACTTCCGCCTTATTGGAGAAGTGAATGCTCCAGAAGATTTAAACGATTTTGTGATCAAGACCGAAAATGGGCCCGTGTATTTGGCCGATATTGCCACCGTTTCCTTTCAAGAAAAAGAAAAAACCTCATTTGCTCGGTCTTTTGGTGAAAAGGCTGTTTTGTTGGATGTGGTTAAAAGAGGAGGAAAAAATTTAATTCTAGCCTCCCAAGAAATTAATGCGCTTTTAAAAGATCGAAAAACATTGGGAGTGCCAAACGATATTGACATCACAGTTTCTAACGATCAATCCAGCCTTACCCTTAATCAAGTGAGTGAGTTGGTAAACAATATCATTTTTGGAGTCATTTTAGTAGTAACCGTTCTCATGTTCTTTTTAGGGTTTCGCAACGCTCTTTTTGTGGGCTTTGCCATTCCTATGTCTATGTTTATGTCTTTTATGATCCTATCAGCCTTAGGGTTCACCATGAATACCATGGTGCTTTTTGGCTTGGTTATGGGCCTAGGGATGTTGGTGGACAATGGTATTGTGGTGGTCGAAAATGTATATCGACTCATGGAAAAAGAAGGCATGTCTCGTGTGCAAGCTGCCAAAAAAGGAATTGGAGAGATTGCCTTTCCTATTATCATTTCCACAGCCACAACCATTGCGGCTTTTGTTCCTTTGGGAGCTTGGCCTGGTCTGATGGGTGAATTTATGATTTATTTTCCCATCACCCTTTCGGTGGTTTTGGGCTCGTCTTTGGTGGTTGCCATTTTCTTTAATTCCATGTTGGTCTCGCAATTTATGGACATAAGCGAAAGAGAAATTAATATCAAAAGTCTTTGGCGAATGACCTTCTTTTTGGGGGGGCTAGGGCTACTCCTAATTTTTAATACCGGTACCCTGAGAGCCATTGGCACAATCATGTTAATTACTCCGGCTCTATTTTGGTGCTATAAATTTTTACTTAAAAAATGGGCTGTAAAATTCCAAAACACCTTTTTGGTTGCATTGGAAAATAAATATTGTGCTTTTTTAACGTTTGCTTTAAAAGGGTTTCGGCCCGTTTTCTTTTTGGTGGGCACCTTTTTATTGTTGTTTACCTCCTTCGCACTAATGGGAATTTTTCCTCCCCAAGTGGAGTTTTTTCCCAATAATGATCCGGCGCAAATTTTTGTTTATGTTGAATATCCTGAAGGTACCGATATTAACAAAACCAACGCCACCACCAAAAAAATTGAAGCAGAAATTAATAAAGTCATTCAACAACCCAAATACAATGATGAGAGTTTAAATTTTATGGTGGAATCTTATGTGGCCCAAGTAGGTGAAGGAGCGGGCAACCCTGAAATTGACAATGGCAATACGAATGAATTGCCCCACAAAGGAAAAATCACCTTGTCTATGCGCGAATACAAATTTCGTCGGGGGGCTTCAAGTGAAACGCTGCGCATGGAAATTCAAAAGCAACTTTTTGGTAAATTTCCTGGGGTTGCTGTGTCGGTAGAAAAAGACGCAAAAGGCCCCCCGGTGGGCTATCCCATTACTATCGAAATTATGGGCGAAGACTATTTTGATCTGATCAGCGTGGCCAAAAAAATGAAAGATTTTCTCAATACTATCAATATTGCTGGTGTAGAAGAACTCAAAGTTGATGTGAACAAAAACAAACCCGGAGTGGCCCTAAATTTGGATCGAAAAAAAGCTGGTGAATTGGGTGTGAGTGCCGCACAAATTGGACGACAGCTTAGAACTTCTCTTTTTGGTACTAAAGCCGGAGTTTTTAAAAGCAATGGAGATGATTATGACATTAATGTACGTTTAGAAAAAGACCTACGCAACAACCACAATGCCTTGTTTAATCAAAATATCGTATTTAGAGACCCATCAAATGGGCGGATCAAAGAAATTCCGGTGGCGGCTCTTGTAAGTGAAGAAAACACCACTTCCTACAGTGCCATAAAACACCGAGGACTATCCCGAGTAGTAACACTCTATTCGTCCGTTTTAGCGGGCTATAATGCAAACGCTGTGGTAGATCAAGTTAAGCTTTCTTTAACCAATTTTGACTTACCAGAAGGCGTGCGTTTTCAATTTTCAGGAGAAATTGAAGAACAAGAAAAAAACATGTCCTTTTTGTCCAATGCACTAGCCTCCGCTTTAGGTTTGATTTTATTGTTATTAGTTTTTCAGTTTAATTCTATTTCAAAACCCTTAATCATTTTATTATCCATTTTTTTGAGTTTTACGGGCGTCTTTTTAGGGCTAATGCTCTTCCAAATGCCATTTGTTATTTTAATGACCATGATGGGTATTATTTCTTTGGTAGGCATTGTGGTAAACAATGGTGTGGTTTTATTGGATTACACCCAACTGCTCATTGATCGACGGGTGGAAAAAGCCAATCTTGAACCCAAGGCACTTTTGCCTAAAAGTGACGTAACTCAAGCCATTGTAGAAGGCGGTGCTGCACGTCTGCGCCCGGTAATCCTCACGGCCATCACCACGGTGTTAGGACTCATTCCCTTAGCAGTGGGACTCAATATCGACTTTTTTACACTGGTCACACAATGGGATCCCAATGTGTATGTGGGGGGTGAAAATGTGATTTTCTGGGGGCCCCTAGCTTGGACAGTCATTTTTGGACTCACTTTTGCTACCTTCTTAACATTAGTGATTGTGCCGGCCACCTTCTCTATTGTTTATTCAATAAAATTACAATGGAAAAAATGGTGGTGATCCCTTTAGGGAAAAACAGCTGAGCCGGACTATTTTTATATTTTTGTCTGAAGGAATAAAACTATGCTGAGAACACACAATTGTGGAGTCCTAAACGAGACCCATATTAATGAAACCGTTACGCTCTGCGGATGGGTTCAACGCACACGCGATAAAGGCTTTATTGTTTGGGTAGACTTACGAGATCGGTATGGCATCACCCAATTGGTATTTGATGCTGAACGCACCGATAAAAAACTACTCGAACAAGCTCAAAAATTGGGACGCGAATTTGTTATTCAAGTGCAAGGCCAAGTCATTGCCAGAGAATCTAAAAACGATACCCTCACTACTGGTGCCATTGAGGTGTTGGTGACACAACTCACCCTGCTTAACAAAGCGCAACTACCTCCGTTTACTATTGAAGATGAAACCGACGGGGGCGAAGAATTGCGGATGCAATTTCGCTATCTAGACATCCGGAGAAATCCTGTAAAAGAAAACCTTATTTTTCGGTCTAGAGTGACCATGGCTGTGCGTAATTATTTGAATCAAAACAGCTTTATTGAAGTAGAAACGCCCTATTTAATAAAATCAACCCCAGAAGGAGCCCGCGATTTTGTGGTGCCCTCCCGTATGCATCAAGGGCAATTTTACGCCCTGCCTCAGTCGCCGCAAACCTTTAAACAATTGTTGATGGTGGGCGGTTTGGATCGTTATTTTCAAATTGTGAAGTGCTTCAGAGATGAAGACCTTCGTGCCGATCGCCAACCCGAGTTCACTCAAATTGATTGTGAGTTGGCCTTTGTGGAACAGGAAGATGTGCTCCAACAATTTGAAGCCCTCACCCGTCATTTGCTCCAAGAAATTAAAGGCGTTTCGGTTGATGCTTTTCCAAGAATGACCTATGAACAAGCCCTAAGCAACTACGGAAATGATAAACCGGACATTCGCTTTGGCATGACCTTTTGTGAATTAAACGAGTTGGCACAAGGCAAAGGCTTTGCTGTTTTTGATCGTCAAGAATTGGTGGTGGGCATTGCTGTGCCTGGGGCGGCCAGCTATAGTCGTAAAGAAATTGATGCCTTGATTGATTGGGTAAAAAGACCCCAAATTGGTGCTCAGGGTTTGGTTTGGGTCAAATACAATGAAGACGGCGGCTTTAAATCATCTGTCGATAAATTTTTTAGTCCCAAAGACCTGCAAGCTTGGGCCACTAAAGCCAAAGCCAATCCTGGCGATTTGCTTTTGATTCTCTCCGGCGCTGCTAAAACCACCCGTACCCAACTAAGTGCCCTTCGCATGGAATTGGGCGAGCGCTTAGGCTTGCGCAAACCAGACACGTTTGCTCCCCTCTGGGTGACTGATTTTCCACTTTTGGAGTGGGACGAAGATACGCAACGCTATCACGCCATGCACCACCCGTTTACAGCACCAAAACCCGAAGACATTGCCTTGCTAGACACGAAGCCCAAAAAAGTGAAAGCCAATGCTTATGATTTGGTGCTTAATGGCAATGAAATAGGCGGAGGTTCTATTCGAATTCACGACCGCCAATTACAAGAAAAAATGTTTGACCTTTTAGGCTTTACCAAAGCCGAGGCCGAAAGCCAATTCGGATTTTTGATGAATGCCTTTCAATATGGCGCTCCCCCGCATGGTGGCATTGCCCTTGGACTAGATCGTTTGGTGGCACTTTTGGGCGGACAAGAAAGCATACGAGATTTTATTGCCTTCCCCAAAAACAACGCTGGTCGTGATGTGATGATTGATGCCCCCGCCCCCATAGATGCCACCCAGTGGGAAGAATTGGCCATTAGCCCCAAAACCAACCCATGAAAATAACACTCCGCTTTTTGTTTGCGTGTTTACTCTGCGGATTGGCTTATGGCACTTTCCATAAAAACAGCATAGATACAGCTCAGGGCGACAAAATTATTGGGTTTTCAGTGCTTTTTGCTGTGTTGATCTTTCTCCCCCTTTTTCTTTACCATCGCTGGAAGGGCAAACGCCTTAAAGATTATACCTTAAGTGAGGAAAACCTTAGAAAAATGCGGGAGGATTAAACCCCTTAGCAACTCTCTAAAAACAGATGTTCTAAAATCCTAAATTACCTGACACATAGTAATTTAAACGCACTCTTGGGGATGTGATTCAGCCCATTCCGCAGGGTCAAAAAATTTATGTGATCACAAAGCAACACCCACTGCAAATGCGGCCAGTGCCTTTGCCATTCTTGCACCACTGCAAGGTGCTTTTCAAAATCCCATTACCAGAAAACCCTATGAAACATCTCCTGCTGGAAGGTTGTTTCAAGACCCCCCAAACTATGTCCAAATAGAAAAAGTTGGTTTGGAAATTTTTTATTGTGGTTTGCAACGGACAACTCAAAAAAACCGCTGCTTGGCTTTTGGCAATAAAAAATTATGCTTGTCTAGGGCAAGCCGTCATGGTGTTAGATTTAGGAGGTTAGCCACAAAAACCATTCCAAAAAATTTTAAAAAAAAGGTTGTTTTTAATCGAAATAATTAAAAATCAATGGGTTTCAAAAAAGAAAAGCGATAAAAACTAAGGTTAGCTCAAAGAGAAATTGTAAATTGCGGCAATTTTAATTTGTATTATGACGGGAACCGTTAAATTTTTTAATGAATCCAAAGGATTTGGCTTCATTACCAATGATGAAACTGGCGAAGATGTATTTGTTCATGTTTCGGCCTTAGATGGCCTAACCCTCCACGAAGGAGCGAAAGTAACTTATGTTGAAGAAGAAGGTAAAAAAGGGAAGCAAGCTTCTCAAATTAGCTTAGCTTAGATAGATAATTGTTACAGTACCAAAAGCACCCTATTTGGGTGCTTTTTTTATGTCCTCTTCTGGGTAAAAAATTGATCTAACAAGGCCTTGCTCTCAATGGCTAAAAGCCCAGTATTGATGATGGTTTTAGGATGTAAAGGCACACCTGCTTGTAAAAAACCCCGTTTAGGGTCTGCGGCTCCGACCACCACCCGTTTCAATTGTGACCAATAAAGTGCTCCAGCACACATCACACAAGGTTCTAGGGTCACATAGAGGGTGCAATCGATTAAATATTTGCCGTTTAAAAAATGAGCTGCTGAGGTGATGGCCTGCATTTCTGCATGGGCCGTTACATCATTAAGGCGTTCAGTGAGGTTATATGCCCGAGCAATGATACGATTTTTATGTACAATCACTGCTCCCACGGGCACTTCATCATCTGCTAAGGCTTTTTGGGCTTCTACCAAAGCCTGTTGCATAAATAAGTGATCTTCCTTTTCCACCCTTCAAAAATACTGAATATCTGTTTGCCGTTTTAAAATAAACGAATTAAACCTACCTTTAGGCCATGACAAAAAACCTACTTGAAAAAGTCTCCACACCAGAGAAGCTAAGAGCGCTAGACCAGCAAGAACTCCCGGCTTTGGCCGCTGCTTTGCGAGCCTATATTATTGAAACCTTAGCTCAGAATGAGGGGCATTTAGGGGCCAGTTTGGGTACGGTAGAGCTCACTATGGTATTGCATTATGTGTTTGACACCCCCCGTGATCTTTTGGTGTGGGATGTGGGACATCAAGCCTATGCGCATAAAATTTTAACCAAACGAAAAACCGCCTTTAAAACCTTACGACAAGCCGGCGGAATGAGTGGTTTTCCCAGTCGTCAAGAAAGCCCCTATGATACTTTTGGCACCGGACATGCTGGCACTTCTTTATCAGCGGTATTAGGCATGGCCTTGGCAACCAATTTACAACACAAAAACCGTCATCATTTGGCCGTGATTGGTGATGCTTCTTTAGCGAGTGGCATGGCTCTTGAAGCCCTCAATCATTTGGCCACCACCCAAACCAATGTGTTGGTGGTGTTGAATGATAACAGTATGGGCATTGACCCGAGTGTGGGGGCGCTGAAAAACCATTTTAAGAAATTGCAAAAGGAGGGCAACAAAACAAAGCACTTGGCTTTATTTGATCTCCCCTATGTGGGCCCGGTGGCAGGACACAACCTCCCCCAACTGCTGGCCACTTTCAAAGCCGAAAAAGAGAAATCTGGCCCTCGACTGGTGCATGTAATTACCACCAAAGGCAAGGGATTGGAAGCGGCCGAAAAAAATCAAATCCAGTTTCATGCCCCAGGAAAATTTGACCCTCTCACAGGAAAATTACAAAAGCAAACTCTAGAGGAAAAAATTAAATTCCAGCACGTTTTTGGTGAAGCCCTTTTATCACTGGCCAAAGATAATTCTAAGATTGTAGCTATTACACCTGCCATGCCCACGGGTAGTGGACTCATCCCCTTCATGAAAGAATTTCCAGACCGTTGCTTTGATGTGGGCATTGCCGAGCAACATGCCGTGACCTTGGCCGCCGGGTTGGCCTCCCAAGGTATGCTTCCCTTTTGTGTGGTCTATTCCACTTTTTTACAACGGGCTTATGATCAACTCATTCATGATGTGGCGCTGCAAAATTTGCCCATTGTTTTTTGTATAGATCGTGCAGGATTGGTAGGGCACGACGGAGCCACCCATCACGGGGTATTTGACATTGCTTTTTTAAGATGTATCCCCAACATAACTCTTTTGGCACCCCGCAATGCCTCTGTCTTGAGAAACATGCTCTATACAGCCTCCCTGTCTCTGAAAGGGCCCCTTGCCATACGCTATCCAAGAGGCGTAACACCTGAGGACTCTCCATTGACTCCCTTTGAAAAAATAGATTATCGTCAAATGGAATTGCTATCCAAAGGCAAAGATATTGCCGTCATTAGCGTGGGCACTCTAGTCGAAAATGTGGCTGTGGCTTGCAGTCAAACCCAAAATCCGGAAGCTTTTGCACACTTTGATCTGCAATGCATTAAACCATTGGATAGAATCACGCTTAAGAGTATTTTTAAAGCCTACAAGGCTGTAATTATAGTGGAAGAAGGTGTAGTGCAAGGAGGTGCCGGAAGTGCCGTTATGGAAAGTATGCATGCCCTAGGTTGCCAAATCCCTTGCTATTTGATGGGTGTTCCAGATGAATTCATTGCCCATGGCCCTAACGCTGTTTTAAAAGCCCAAGTGGGCTTAGATCCAAAAAGTATCACAAAAAAATTAAACTCCATTTGGGAAAAACACAGCAATTGAGCATGAATTTTTATTTTTACCAAAACCACCTTTTATGGCCATACAACCACGCCTTTTTTTATTAGATGCTTATGCCCTGATCTTTAGGGGCTATTATGCCTTTATCAAAAATCCCAGAATTAATTCTCAAGGAATGGACACTTCGGCCATTATGGGTTTTATGAATTCGCTTTTGGATGTAATTAACAGAGAACGCCCCGACCATATGGCGGTGTGCTTTGACAAAGGAGGTTCGGTGGCTAGGACAGAACAATTTGCCGACTATAAAGCCAACCGCGATGAAACGCCCGAAGCTATTAAGATTGCCATACCCATTATTCACGATTTGCTCAACGCCATGAACATTCCTGTGATTGAAAAGGAAGGTTTTGAGGCCGATGACATTATTGGCACCTTAGCCAAACAAGCTGAAAAAGAAAATTTTAAAGTCTTTATGATGACCCCCGACAAAGACTTTGCCCAATTGGTTTCTGAAAATATATTTATCTATCGACCCGCTCGCATGGGTAATGGTATTGAAATTTGGGGTATACCCGAAGTTTGTGAAAAATTTGAGGTAGAAAATCCCTTACAGGTCATTGATTATTTGGGTATGATGGGCGATGCAGTAGATAACATACCCGGTTTGCCAGGTGTTGGAGACAAAACCGCCAAAAAATTCATCAAAGAGTTTGGGAGCATGGAAGCGCTTTTGGCCAATACCGACCAGCTTAAAGGAAAATTAAAAGAAAAGATAGAAAACCACAAAGAGCAGGGTGTACTTTCCAAAGAATTGGCGCGTATTTTGTTGGATGTACCTGTTGTTTTTGATTCGGAAAGTTTTGCCTTAAGTGACCCAGATCTAAGTCAAGTAAATGCGCTTTTTGACACCCTAGAATTTAGACGTATCAAAGAACGGTTTGGAAAACTCTTTGCCCCTGAAAAAAAAGCTGCTGAAGAACCCCAACAAGCACTTACTGCTAAAGCAAAACCCCCTATGGATGGACAACAATTTGATTTGTTTGCAGCACCAGGGAGTGGGGTGTCTAACGGGGAGAAGAATCAAAAAAACAATAAAGAGGGCTATGCACATCATTACCAACACGTGACCACTCCTCAGGGAAGAGCTCTTTTGTTAGAATCTCTTTTGGCACAAAAGCAGGTTTGCTTTGACACAGAAACCACGAGCTTAAAAAGCTTGGAAGCCGAATTGGTGGGAATCGCTTTTTCTTGGGCACCCGGCACGGGCTACTATGTGCCTTTTCCGGAAGATCAACAAGAAACCCAAACTTTGTTGGAAACATTTAAACCTTTTTTTGAGCATCCTTACTCAGAAAAAATTGGGCACAATTTAAAATATGATCTCAAGGTCTTACGCAACTATGGGATTCGAGTTTCAGGGCCTTTTTTTGATACCATGGTGGCCCACTATCTCATTAATCCTGACATGCGGCACAATATGGATGTTTTGGCAGAAACCTATTTACATTACACCCCCCAATCAATCACCGAATTGATAGGAAAAAAAGGAGCCAATCAAGGAACTATGCGTGAGGTGTCCCTTGAAAAGCAAACCGAATATGCTGTTGAAGATGCCGATATCACATTGCAATTGAAAGAGCATTTTTTAAAAGAGTTGGAATCTTCCAATACACTATCGCTATTCAGTAATGTTGAGTTGCCGTTGATGGAAGTACTCACCGAAATGGAAAGTGCGGGCATTGCCTTGGATGCGGCTTTTTTAAATGATTTTTCAAAAACTCTTTTAACTGATATTACCGATTTAGAAAAAGCAATTTATACAGCAGCTGGAGAAAATTTTAATTTGGCTTCACCCAAACAACTGGGGGTAGTACTTTTTGAAAAGTTAAAATTGGTAGATAAGCCAAAAAAAACCAAAACGGGTCAATATTCTACAGCAGAAGATGTATTGTCTTATTTGGCCAAAGACCACCCCATTGTGGCGCAGATTTTAGATTGGCGTTCACTTCAAAAACTTCACAACACCTATGTGTCTGTATTGCCCAAAGAAGTGAATCCTCGCACTGGGCGTATCCATACGGTATACAACCAAGCCGTGGCTGCCACGGGTCGATTAAGTAGTAATAACCCCAATTTACAAAACATTCCCATTCGAACACCTCGGGGGCAACAAGTGCGAAAGGCATTTGTTGCAAAGTCTGAGGACTATGTACTGCTGGCAGCCGACTATTCCCAAATTGAGTTACGAATTATTGCTGCGCTGAGTCAAGACCCTGAAATGATTCAGGCCTTTTTAAACAATGAAGATATTCACACAGCCACCGCAGCCAAAGTATTTGGTGTGGCTCCCGAAGCCGTGACGCGTGCTCAACGCAGTCACGCCAAAACCGTTAATTTTGGTATAATCTATGGAGTTTCTGCTTTTGGTTTAAGCCAACAAACCGATCTAAGTCGAAGCGAATCTAAGACCCTCATTGAAACCTATTACACTACCTATCCCAAACTGCGCTCCTATATTCACGATCAGATTGATTTTGCACGTGAGCATGGCTATGTAGAAACAGTTCTAGGCAGACGACGCTATTTGCAGGCCATAAATTCGCAAAATGCAGTGGTGCGAGGTGCCGCAGAACGCAATGCTGTGAACGCTCCTATTCAAGGCAGTGCTGCAGACATTATCAAATTGGCTATGACTGCCATTCAAAAAAAGTTGAACGAATCCAAATGGGAAACCCAGATGCTCTTGCAAGTGCATGATGAGTTAGTTTTTGAAGTGCCCAAGGAAGAATTGGAAGGCATTAAAGCACTTGTGAAAGAGGCCATGGAAAACGCCTTTTCTTTGGCTGTTCCTTTGGTGGTAGATATGGGTGTGGGTAAAAATTGGTTAGAAGCCCATTAAAGGCCCTTTTTCTTTTGAAATAACCAAAAAAAAATCACTTAAAATTTTAGAAAAAAATATATAATTGTACATTTGCAGCCCGTCAAAGGATTTTTAAAATCCTAAAAAAGATTAAAAATTGTGAATACACTGAGTTATAGAACTATTGCAGCCAACGCATCCACCGTTAACAAAGAATGGGTTGTGATAGATGTAGATGGCCTACCCTTAGGTAGATCGGCAAGCTTTATTGCCAACTTGTTGAGAGGCAAACACAAAACCAATTATACTCCCCACGTAGATTGCGGAGATAACGTTATTGTGGTGAATGCGGCTAATATTTCCTTGAGTGGAAACAAATGGGAACAGAAAAAATATATTCGTCACACGGGCTATCCTGGTGGACAGCGTATTTTAAACGCAACCCAAGCGCATGCCAAAAACCCTACCCGGATAATGGAAAATGCCGTGAAAGGAATGCTTCCAAAAAACAAACTTGGATCAGCGCTATTTCGCAATTTAAAAGTATATGCCGATGCCAACCATCCGCATGAAGCACAAAATCCAAAGACAATTAACCTGACCAAATTATAATCATCTATGGAAATAACACATACCATTGGTCGAAGAAAAACATCAGTAGCTCGCATTTATTTGCAAGAAGGTAAAGGCGCTATTTCTGTGAATCAGAAAGAATATAAAAATTATTTTTCTACACCTACCTTACAATATAAAATTGAGCAACCTTTTGCACTCACCAACACCACTGGAGCCTATGACCTTAAAGTGACGGTAAAAGGCGGTGGTGTAAACGGCCAAGCAGAAGCTGTGCGTTTGGCCATTTCCAGAGCATTGTGCAAACTTAATGAAGAACATCGTGCCGCCCTCAAGCCCGAAGGATTGCTAACCCGTGATCCTCGAATGGTGGAACGAAAAAAATACGGGCAGAAAAAAGCGAGAAAGAAATTTCAATTCTCAAAACGTTAATTTTTTGGTTTTGCTTCGGCAGAACTCCGTTCATTTATTTATTAACCCGTTGTCTAAACCGCTAAGGCGGATGTTAGTTTAGCATCTAAACACGATTCAAGATCGTGTTGCTACACTTCGAGAACGTAAACTAAAAACTATGACAAAAACAGATGTTAATGAGCTTCTAAAAGCAGGAGTTCATTTTGGACACCTAACCCGCAAATGGAACCCCAACATGGCGCCCTACATTTATATGGAGCGCAATGGAATCCATATTTTCAATCTTTACAAAACCGTTGCTAAGCTCGACGAAGCCAACAAGGCCTTGAGTAAATTGGCCGCCTCTGGGAGAAAGATTTTATTTGTTGCTACCAAAAAACAAGCAAAAGATATTGTGGCAGAGCACGCTAAAAAAGTGAATATGCCATATATTACCGAGCGATGGCCAGGGGGCATGCTCACCAATTTTGTGACTATCCGTAAAGCGGTAAAAAAAATGGCGTCGATTGACCGCATGAAAAAAGATGGCACCTTTGAAACGCTTTCTAAAAAAGAACGCTTACAAGTGGATCGCCTTCGCGCCAAGTTGGAAAAAAACTTGGGTTCTATTTCTGAAATGACCCGTCTTCCAGGAGCCATTTTTATTGTGGACACCACTCGTGAACACATTGCAGTAAAAGAAGCTCAAAAATTAAATATTCCCATTTTTGCCATGGTGGACACCAATTCAGATCCTAGAGAGATCAATTATGTAATTCCTTCGAATGATGATGCCTCAAAATCCATCAACAAAATTTTAGCACTAGTTACAGACGCCATTGCGGAGGGCCTACAAACTCGAAAAAATGAGAAAGATGGCCAAGAAGCAGAAGAAGCTGAGGGAATGGCCGCTGCTATGGCTGGGGAGGAAGCAGACACGCCTACTATTGAAGCCGCTGAAGTAGAAGAAAAGGCACCCGAAGCGGCCGAAGAAGAAGCCGCAACTGCTGAAACGTCAACCGAAGAAGATACTCAGGAAGAATCAACCGACAAACAATAATTTAAATAAAACGATTGTGAAAATAACTGCATCAGAAGTAAATAAGTTACGTCAGGCCACCGGAGCCGGAATGATGGATTGTAAAAAAGCCCTTGTTGAAGCAGAAGGAGACTTTGACAAAGCTGTTGAAGTATTACGTAAAAAAGGCCAAAAAGTGGCCGCAAACCGCGCCGACAGAGCTTCTTCAGAAGGAGCCGTATTAGCTAAAGTAAATACAGACCAAAATGTTGGTGTGTTGGTTTCTTTGAATTGTGAAACTGACTTTGTGGCTAAAAACGAATCATATTTGGAGTTGGCCAATGCACTTACCGACTTGGCATTAGAACACGGCAGCTTAGATTCTTTCTTGGCGGCCTCTTATGATGGCATGACCGTGGCTGAAAAACTCATTGAGCAAACAGGAATTATTGGTGAAAAAATTGAAATAGGTGGCTTTAAGCGTATAGAGGCTCCATTTGTAGGTGCTTATATTCATGCCGGTAATAAAATTGCTGCCTTGGTGGGACTTTCTGCCGCTGTAGATAAATCGGGTGAAGTGGCAAAAAATGTAGCTATGCAAGCCGCGGCTATGAATCCAATTGCACTTGATGAAGAAGGTGTTGATGCCGCCGTGGTTGAAAAAGAAATTGAAATTGCCAAAGATCAATTACGTCAAGAAGGCAAACCCGAGGCCATGTTAGAAAATATTGCCAAAGGAAAATTGAAGCGTTTCTTTAAAGACAATACACTAATAAATCAAGCCTATATCAAAGACAATAAAGTATCTGTGGCACAATATGTAAAAGCAGAAAACGCCGCATTAACCATTTCAAGTTTTGAACGCTTAGCTTTGGTATAGCTACTAAATAATAACAATAGGAGACCACCCACCCGTTTGTTTTTCAAACGGGTTTTTTTATACCTTTAAATTATGAGACAAAGCCTCCACAGATGTTCATGGTGCCTCAATGATCCGTTATATATAAAGTATCACGATACCGAATGGGGTATTCCTCTATATAATGATCAAAAGTTGTTTGAATTTTTAACCTTAGAAACCTTTCAAGCCGGTTTAAGTTGGCTCACCATTTTGCGGAAGCGTGAAAATTTCAGAGCAGCTTTTGACCAATTTGACTTCAAAAAAGTGGCCTCTTATGATTCCAAAAGAAAAGAGCAACTGCAACAAGACGCTGGTATCATTAGAAATAGATTAAAAATCAAAGCGGCTGTTAACAATGCGCAAGCCTTTATAAAGGTGATTGAAAAAGAAGGTAGTTTTGCAGACTATATGTGGCAATTTGTGGAGGGAAAACCCATTGTGAATTACCACTCTTCCGAAAAAGACATTCCAGCTCTTTCCCCTTTAGCTGAAACCTTCAGTAAAGACCTAAAACAACGGGGGTTTACATTTGTGGGGCCCACAGTTGTTTATGCGCACATGCAGGCCACAGGCATGGTGAATGACCATGTGATGGATTGTTTTCGGCACGCTGCCGTACAACAAGTTTAGAAGGGGAGATCGTCATCTACTTCTTTAGCCTCGTCATCTGCGGGCTGAAAGGCCTCTGGTGGGGGCATGGGCGGCATTTCGTCTGCAGAACTGCCTTGAACTTCTATACGCCAGCCTTGAATGGAATTGAAATATTTGGTTTCACCCTGCGGGTTTACCCATTCTCTTCCTCTTAAATTAAGGCCAATAGTCACATTTTGCCCCACTTGATAGCTGTTTAAAAGGTCGCATTTATCTTGGATAAATTCAACCAAAATGTGTTGTGGGTATTGTTCTTCTGTGGTCACTACCACCTCGCGTTTGCGAAAGCCATTGGTGCCATAGGTTTTGGTTTCATCAATCCATTTAATTTTACCAGAAATTTCCATAACGAATGCTCTTATCCAAACAAAAATAAAAAAAGTTTTAAGGGTAAAGGGCTCCTACAGTTGCTTTTTATACAATTCTATTAAATCGTTTATCTTCGTGTAAAATCAACATTTTCTTTTGATTGATCGAATAAAAAAAGGGGTTAAAAACGGATGGCTTTGGGCTGCTTTTTCTATTGTGGGCATCATTGTGTGGAACACCAACGTTTTGTTTCGTCAAATGCACAATGAAGAACGCCATAAAATGAAATTATGGGCCATGGCACAAGAAGAATCTATTGCCACCACAACACTAAGCAATTTAACCTTTGAAATCTTACAACAAACGGTAGGAAACCCTATGATTCAAGTGGATGAAAATGAGCATATTCTCCAATTCAGAAATATTGATTGGAATCCTAACCAAGATGATTCATTGGCATTAACAACCATCTTGGAGCGCATAAAAAACGAAAATCCTCCCATTTTGATTCAATATCGAAATGAAGCCGGAGAGTTGCTTATCAATCAAAAATTATACTATGGCAATTCCGATTTGTTAAAAAAACTCCAATACTACCCCTTGGCATTATTACTTATTCTTTTACTTTTTGGTGCCGTTGTTTATTTTGTATTAAAAACCGCTCAAATTGCAGAGCAAAACCGCTTGTGGGCTGCCATGGCCAAAGAAACAGCCCATCAAATTGGTACCCCGCTCACCTCCATTTTGGGATGGGTCACCTTACTGAAAGAAAAAGAGCCAAAGGCCCTGGCAGTTCTAGAAATTGAAAAGGATGTAGATCGTCTTAAAGTGATCTCCGAACGTTTTTCAAAAGTGGGGTCTTTGCCAGAATTGAAAAAACAAGACCTTATTGCCGTGGTACATCAAACCGTGGCTTATCTTAAAAAAAGAACCTCAACCAAAGTGCGTTTTGATACCTCATGGCCTTCCTCCCCTTTGCTTATAAGTCTTAATGCTCAACTTTTAAGTTGGACTTTAGAGAATTTAATCAAAAATGGTATTGACGCTATGAAAGGAAAAGGGGTGTTGGGGGTATTTGTTGCATCAAAAGGAGATCAAGTTGAGATTATTATTTCAGATACGGGTTCGGGTATCAGCAGTGAGCATAGCACTAAAATATTTGACCCTGGATTTTCAACCAAAAAAAGAGGTTGGGGTTTAGGACTTTCGCTTGCAAAACGGATTATCGTAGATTATCACCAAGGAAAAATTGGGATCAAGGAAACCCTTTTGGGAAAGGGAACCCGTTTTCAAATTTTGTTACCCAAAAAATAAATTCATCTTATTTTTTGAAATGCCGCAGCAATCTGAGCTGCGGTGGCAGCCAATTCATCAGGAGTTGTCTCAATTTTGGATTGAAAGGTGGCATCAGCCATTTCATGCAGTGGAATTAAATGTACATGCACATGAGGCACTTCAAGACCAATAACACTCATGCCCACACGTTTACACGAAACAACATCTTGAATGGCAAGGCCCACTTTTCTTGAAAAAAGCATTAACTCTTCATATTCTTTCTCAGAGAGATCTAGCAATTGATCTTCTTCTCTTTTGGTCACACAAAGAGTGTGACCGATTTGGTTGGGGTTGATATCCAAAAAAGCAAAGCAATAGTCGTTTTCAGCTACCTTATGGCAGGGAATTTCTCCAGCGATGATTTTTGAAAAAATACTTGCCATTTTAATTGCGTGATATGGACAAAATTTCTAAAGTTATGGTGCCATTAGGTATATTAATAGTTGCTTTTTCACCCACTTTTTTACCTAACAGACCTTTTCCAATGGGAGAGTCTACGGAAATCTTTCCCGATTTGAGATCGGCTTCGCTTTGTGCCACAAGGGTGTATTCCATGGTGGCTCCATTGGCTTCATTTTTCACCTTAACGGTTGATAAAACCAACACTTTGGAGGTGTCTAATTCCGATTCATTTATGATGCGAGCATTGGCCAAAACTTCTTCCATTTTGGCAATTTGCATTTCTAACATGCCTTGGGCTTCTTTGGCTGCATCATATTCAGCATTTTCACTTAAATCTCCCTTATCACGTGCCTCTGCAATGGCCTGCGAAGCTTTGGGACGTTCCACATCTTTAAGATGATTTAGTTCTTCTCTCAATTTTTTTAAGCCTTCTTCGGTGTAGTAGGATACTTTACTCATAACTTTTTCGTTTTAAAGGAAGGAAAGGACTTTTTCCTCACCATATAAATAGCTTGTAAAGGTACGAAAATGGGATGGTTACATAAAATTTATGGAGGTTTTTGGTTACTTCTTTTGAGTTGTTCTACACATGGTATAGAAACCAATCCTTATATACCGAATGTGCCCATTAATCATCAATTAAATTTGCGTCTCCCAGCCAATAATGCTTTAAATTTTGCTGGTGGCGGCCGGCTCATCAACGGCATTGGTCTCAACGGCGTGATGGTGTTCAATTTGAATGGCAATACGTTTTTGGCCTGGGAAGCTACTTGTCCTAATCACGCTATTCGGTCGTGTTCCTCTTTGGAGCTTAATGGGGTATTGGCCATTTGTTCTTGTGAAGACTACCAATATAGTTTGGCCACCGGGCAATTGCTCAACGGAGAAGCCACAACCAAAGCGCCCTATAGCTTGCTTTTTTATCGTATCGAAAAAATAGGTGATGTCCTACTGATCTCCAATTAAAAATTGAAAACCATGAATCGTTTTGCTGTTGTTCTCGCCTTTTCTTTCATCTTAATTTTTTACTACTCCACCAATGCTCAACACCTCACAATAGACCCTAGCCCTGGAAAAAAAGAAGAAAGCAGTATCCGTTTGCAGTTGATCAAATCAGGGATAGTGGGGATCAATAGTATTGGGCATTTAACCCTAACCGGTTACGGGCTTTTTTATGCCCGTTACAGCGGTCGCAAAGGAACGGTTGTCGAATTTGATGTCTCTTCAACCTATACGCCTCTTTTCTTTAATAAAAACGACCAACGCAACACGGCTTCCCATTTACTCAATCCTCTTGGAGGCTTAATAAACGGGGGTATTACTTTTTCACACCCACTACAAGTCAGTGAAAATAAAGTCTCCAAAGTCCGTTTACGAACCGGACTAAAGTGGGTTGAAGCCATCCCGATAAAAGGTGCTTTCGGGAAAAACTTTTTGGATCAATTTGCCGAACTAGGATGGGTTTATCAAAACCTTTTGGCCGAGGACCCCTTAGAAAATAAGCAACTATATTTTTTAGCGTTTCCCCATGTATTTGCCCATTACAGTGATGCAAAGCAACGCTCCTCTTTTTTTGGTAACCAACTTCCCCCTGCGGCTCTAGGTTATGGCATTGAAGTAGGATTGGAATTTAATCGCAACTTACAACTCACCCTTTTGGGCAGTCAATTCCTTAATGCAGAAAGTGCTGCCCTCAAAAAAGGGGTGTTGAGTTTAAGTGTTAGTTATGCTTTGTTAAAATAGCACCTTTACTCCCGCCAAAAAATGGATACCTGCCTGTGGATAAAAGCCCGCTCCTTCAATGGTTTTTACTTGTCCGGGAGTGGACCAATCATCATCAAAGGTGTAGAAGTAGCCATTAGATTCATAAACGGCATTAAAAATATTATTGATCAACAACGACAACTGCACTTCTTTGGCCCAAGAAAGGTCTTGAAACAAGTATACTGCGTTGAGATCTGAAGTAAAATAAGCTTCTAAAACAGAGTTTTCAGAATCGATATTACCCATGTATTGCTGGCTCACATATTTAGACAATAAACCAATTTGAAAGGCTGGTGAAGGGGCATATATAAATGCGTTCCCAGCCACCATAGCAGGTGAATAAGACAAATTGGTGGTGCCCAAGTTGACAATGCTTCCGTCGCGCTGAAATTTAAAATCAAGATTTTTATTACTGCTCAAAGCCAGATTGGGTTGCCAAACCCAATCTTTTGATACTTTCATTTTTGCTTCAATTTCAAGACCCATACGTCTGCTTTTTCCTACATTTTCTCGAATGGGATAACCCACCTCATCTCTTGATCCGGTGAGTACCAACTGGTCTTTATATTCCATCCAATAAAGGTTGGCCTGCCAGTTCAAGCGTTGCGTTTCTTGCCGCCAACCCAATTCAAAATCATGTAAGGTTTCGGGTTTGGGAGCTCCATTTTCATAATCAGTTCGGTTGGGTTCGCGTTGTGCTTTGGCATAGGAGCCATACCATCGTTGGTTAGGTGTCGCTTGGTAGGTTAGTCCCACTTTAGGATTAAAAAAAGTAAACGCCTCATCCATATTAAACAACCGGGGGCCGTTTAGTGTTCCTTTCGTTTTATAGCTCACATTTCGGAGTTGCAAATCTACAAATGCGTTTACCCTTTCGGAAAGTACGTAATTTAGTTTGGCAAAACAGCTGGCCTCTTTTTTAAGCCCATTACTTTCATAAAAACGGTGTTGCGGTAAAATGGCTCCCGCTTGCTGTGCCCAAACCAATTCGCCAAAATGGTCACCGTCATAGAGGCTATAAAGCATCCCAAGGTTCCATTTGGCTTTTTCTCCTTTATATTGAAGGCCTGCAGTGGCTACATAATAATCGTTGTCTAACCACTTTTTAGTTACATTTTCTGTGGTATTGATGGTTTGATTTCCAATTGCATAAGGTTCTAATTGTAAATAGTCAAAATTTGTATTGCTTCCAAAACTGATATTTTGATTGTACCACAGGTCGTTATATTCTTCATAAAAGCCACGTCCGTAGGTGTAATTCAACCCCAAAGAAAAGTTCCACGAGGGGCTCAACATTTCTTTCCAATGCAACTGAAAATGATCTTGTGCGTAGTTGTCTACTTGGTTGTCATAAAATCCGGTGTGATTGCCTTGCGGACCGTATAATTCTCCGGCGGGATTATAAGTTCTATTTTGTTGCAAGGTTACAGTATCTAGGCCATACCAAGCTTGGTAGGTAATTTCATGGCCGCCAAAAACAACTGCTTTAAGCAATCTTTTTTCGTCTTTATAAGCCATCTGAAACGTGTACCCTTTCATGTTGGAACTCGCTCGATCAACATAGCCGTCAGAAGTAATGCGAGAAAGCCGGCCGGACAACACAAAGTGATCACTTAACAAACCTGAAGCGAAGCGAAGGGTGTTTTTTTGCGTATTGAATGTGCCAGCACTTGTCGTTATTTCTGCAAAAGCAAGGGGAGAGAACCAATCGGTTTGCAGGTTGAGACTGGCACCAAAAGCCCCTGGCCCATTGGTGGAGGTGCCCACCCCTCTTTGTAATTGAAACGACTGGACAGAAGAGGCCACATCGGGCAGGTTGACCCAATAGGTGCCTTGCGATTCAGCATCGTTGTAGGGAATGCCGTTTATGGTCACATTAACTCGGGTGGCGTCGCTGCCGCGCACACGAATACCAGTATAGCCCACCCCTGCACCGGCATCGCTGGTGGTAACTACTCCGGGGAGATAGTTTAGCAATATGGGAATGTCTTGCCCTAAATTTCTTCCAGCCAAATTTTCTTTGGTCACATTAGAAAAAGTAATGGGAGTGTCTTCTTCTGCCCGAAGGCCTTGTACTTCTACTTCCTGTAAGGAAATCATTTGGAGTGAATCTTGTGGCTGTTGCGCCAAAGAGGGAAAAGCTTTTGCGATCAAAAGCCCAAAAAAAACAAATCGTAGTGTTTTCATTCGAATGTATTTTATTCGAATAAAAGGGGTGATTATTCTTTGGATTAAAATGGATTAAACAATAACTATTTTCCCTTGGCGGCATTACCCGCCCAGGTTCAATGGGTATGATCTCAGCCCCAACGGGCACCCCTTTGAGATGGGTCAAAAGTATAAAAAAAATTTAGTCGACTAGAAGGTCAGTGATTTTTTTTACGGGGTGAAAGGTAGCCTTTGGTACTTCCACAAAAAGGGTATTCCAATGGGCCATGCCACCATTCCATAAGCCCGGCCACTCAAGGGCTTTAATTTTTTTGGCTCCTAGGGTTTTATGGGCAATCATATACCGTTGGTCATCACTAAATTCATGAAGTGGAAATTTTTCGCCTTGCGCATCAGTGATAGCACAGACCATGAGAACTGGGTTAAAATGGGTTGTTTGATCCATCAATTGTTGGTGCGCTTGAGTGTTTAAGTCTAATTCAACCCCTTCCACAATTTGGAGATTTCTTCCTCTTTTCGAGTGCATCCAAAAGGGGCCTCCACCCGGTTTTCCTTCGTTTTTAATCATACCGCAAATACGCAAGGGACGGTCTAGATAGTCAATCAGTTTTTGATGTTTTGGTTTACGGTTTGAAGCAAATTGAAAAGTGGGGTCAAAAAAAGATTTTATGAAAGCTATTATCGGTTCTGTATTTGTTTTTTCTCTTAGCTCTTCCAAGGTTTTGATATGATCAAAAATTTGTTTTTGAATAGAAAGGGTCACTCCCCCCAATATTTGCATCCATTGCACGGAAAGATCATTTTTTTGGCCCCATTGAATGTTATCTATGTTTTTCAGCCAAACAAAATCACTATCGATTAGGTTTAAATTTTCCAGTAAAGCCCCATGACCGCCTTTGCGAAAAAGCAAATGCCCTTCTTCATCTCTTACCCACTGGTTATTTTGATCTAAAATGGGTGTATCAGTGAGCGGGTGTTGGTAGGAATAAGTAATGTCTAGTCCCAATGAATTTTCTCCAAGAAATTGATCAGCGAGCGTTTCAAACATTTGGCGGTGAAGTTTGTCTATGGTAAAATGGAGGCCCACTTGTTGGTCTTGAGGGGCTAGCTTTAGGGCTTCTTGCAAATGCGCTTCAAAGGGGGTAAAAGCATTTCCGTTTTCATCGGTAAAAAAGGGGATTAGCCCTTTAGGCAATTGGCTATATCCCAAATGTTCTTTATTGAGCAAGGCTTCAATAAAGGCATCAAAAAAGGTTTCGTCTTCCCACTGAAAAGCCTCAGGGTGGTTTATCAAATAGGCATAAACCGTTGCAAAAAAAGGAAATCGTTTTAATTGATTAATAAAAGTTTTAACGTCTTGATTTTCCTCTTGCGCTAGATAGTCATCCAATGCAAAGTGGGGTGCTCTTTTTTGAGACTGGTAGTTATAAAGACTACTAAACATGCGGCTTGCTGCGCCAGAAGCCGGCACAAATTTCATCCAAGTTTGCGATCCATCTTGTTTATGGAATGCATGGAGGGCCTGCTTTTGCTCTTCTGTAGTAAGTTGATGAATTCCATCATTCAGAACGGCTACCTCAAGTTTTTGCAGTGGTTGAATGTCTTTTTTGAGTTGTTCTTCTTGTCTGATTATCAGCTCTAAAGAGCGTCCTTGAGCAATTATTCTTTTTTGATCTTTTTCAGTGAGCATAGTTTTTTTGTAAAAGGTTTTTGACCATTTCAGTGGCCTGTTTCATCCGATTTTGATGACTCCCTCTTATGTGGGTATAGGGCAATTGATTTTCGATTAGTGTTTTTTCAAAATAGGTAAACTGGGCTTCTCTTTGGTTTGGACGGTCTCTTAAGTCGTCTTTTTTCCATGGAATATCTGGGGCTGTGAGCAGATAATGGTCATAGTGAACTTGCTTTGCCCATTGTTTGATTTGAGGGCTGCAATACCCTTCAAAATGGGTTTCAGACCACACTTTGGTGACCCAAACATTGGTGTCGCAAAATAGGAGTTTATCGGCTTTTTTTAGGGCCTTATTTTCTGCTTCCATTTGTCCATGAGCAATAACATGGAGGTCTTCCAAGGTGCAAATCGCCTGTTGAGTGTCCCATTTAAGTTGAAGGTAATTTCTCGCAAATTCTGGCACCCATTCAGTTTTAAAAGCCTCTGCCAAAGCGGCCGCCAAAGTTGTTTTTCCCGAAGATTCTGGACCAAAGAGAACAATTCTCAAACAGTTGCTGCTTTTTTGATATAATGCCTTTTCCATTGCCAATAACCTAAAACTGCCAAGACTGTAAAGATAACATATTGAAGACTGCTAAGGGTTAAGCCTTTGTAAAAATAAAGTGGAATGGAAATGGTATTGCCTACAATCCAGCACAACCAGTGTTCTATTTTTCTTTTAGCCATTAGCCACATACCTACAAAAAAGACCCCTGTAGTAAAGGTGTCTATAAGTGCAGTAAAGGAATTCCATTTATTGAAGAGCGTGTAGACCAATGCCACAAAAACAAGGGTGGTAAAAAAAAGAAATACGGCTTGTTGACGTTCTTTGTCCGTGGCAATACTGGCCAAATGTATTTCTTTTCCTTCTTGCTTTCTCGACCAATAATACCACCCATAAAGGCTCATTATAAAATAATAGGCATTGATAAGCATATCGCCCAATAATTCAAATTGCCATAGGAGATATACATAAATGGCTGTAGAAATTAAGCCGGTGGGATACACCCAGATATGATTGATTCTAGAATATAAAACACTTGCAATTCCAAAAAACACGGCTGTACTTTCCAAAACAATTTGGGGGGTGGAATAGGTTGCATATGGGCTCAAGAAAAATTCAAAAAGCGGGTTTTCGTCCAGCATATTAAAAATCAGGCACATAATTACTTCGGTCTCCTTTCACTAATTTCATTAGCATAATAACAGCTTCTTCATCTTCAAAAATTGCTTTAATCTCAGAGGTTAAAAACTGCATTAAGGTATCATAATCTCCATATATTTGTGTGCTCAAAGGAGTTTCTTTTACTATAAAATCGGCATTTCTTAAGGTCTTAATAAATGACTTAATGGGAGAGCGAAAGTCTTCTTTAAGAGGAGTTAGAGTGAGTTCTACAGAAATTTTCATACGTTGGATTGCTTTGGATTGGCAAGAGTAACACAATAGTTTTTAAAATCAAAAAAGTGAAGGTAAAAATCATGTTGTATTCCCTTTTCAATCAACTGTCCTTCTCCTTTTGATGCCCCCCATGTAAAAGGGTGGATATAAATTTGATCGGCAAAATGGATACCCGGAGTGTTAAACACTTTGTAAATGGCCTCTTTTGCAGTCCAAATTTGCGTGTATTGTTCAATTTGATTTGGAGGCTTAATTAGAATTCTTTGTTTGGGATTAATGAATCGCGTAGAAATGGGTACTATTTTATTTTGGTACGCCTCTACATCAATGCCAACAGGTGTGTTGGCAATGGCCACAGCCGCTACGTTTTTAGTGTGGCTAATGGAGAGAAAGCGCCCATCGGTTAAGTAGGGAGCACCATTGGACTCATATTGATGTAATTTTGGTGCAATATTGTGCTGTTTTAACAACTGACGTACGGCCAAATAGCCTTTTCGGTGTGTACTACTTTTTCTTAAAGACAAACGTTTTTGAGCTTCTTGTGAAAGAGAAAGACCCATCCTCAATTCGTTTTCGTTTTCTGTAATTTGCCAAAGAATAATTTCTATTCCTGGGTCAATAATTTCATTAAAGCATTCAGGCATTTGAAATTGTAAAGAAAGGTTGTAATTTTGCTGTTTCAAACAAAGATACAACTATGGAAACGAAAACCGCCCAACCCACCTCCTACAAAGTTAAAGACATTGGTCTTGCCACTTGGGGGCGCAAAGAAATTACCTTAGCAGAAAAAGAGATGCCAGGGTTGATGGCCCTACGTGAAGAATTTGGCCCCACACAACCCCTAAAAGGAGCACGGATTGCAGGCTGCTTACATATGACCATTCAAACAGCCGTGCTTATTGAAACATTGGTGGCTTTAGGGGCTGAAGTGACGTGGAGTTCTTGTAATATTTTTTCTACACAAGACCACGCTGCTGCTGCCATTGCTGCTGCCGGTATTCCTGTGTATGCATGGAAGGGTATGAATGAAGAAGAATTTGATTGGTGTATTGAACAAACCTTATTTTTTGGAGAAGAAAAAGAACCTCTCAATATGATCTTAGATGACGGAGGTGACTTAACCAATATGGTTTTGGATCGCTATCCTGAATTAGTGAAAAATATAAAAGGGCTCTCTGAAGAGACCACCACCGGCGTACATCGTTTGTATGAACGCATGAAAAACGGTACTTTACCCCTCCCGGCCATCAATGTGAACGATTCTGTTACCAAATCTAAATTTGACAACAAATATGGATGTAAAGAAAGTGCTGTGGATGCCATCCGACGTGCCACCGATGTGATGCTGGCCGGAAAAAGAGTGGTGGTTTGTGGCTATGGCGATGTGGGCAAAGGTACGGCAGCTTCTTTTAGAGGTGCTGGTGCCATTGTGACCGTAACCGAAATTGATCCCATTTGTGCTTTACAAGCTGCTATGGATGGTTATGAAGTGAAAAAATTAGCCACAGTGATTGCCAATGCTGATATTGTTTGCACAGCTACCGGAAATAAAGATATTCTTAAAAAAGAGTACTTTTTGGCTATGAAAGACAAAGCCATTGTTTGTAATATTGGACACTTTGACAATGAAATTGATATGGCTTGGTTAAATGAAAATTACGGACACACCAAATCGGAAATAAAGCCACAAGTGGACCTCTACACTTTGGAAGAAGACAAACAGTTGATTGTATTGGCAGAAGGACGCTTGGTTAATTTGGGTTGTGCCACAGGCCATCCTAGTTTTGTGATGAGCAATTCTTTCACCAATCAAACTTTAGCACAAATGGAGCTTTGGCAACACACTGACAACTATGAAAACAAAGTGTATATGTTGCCAAAACATTTGGATGAAAAAGTGGCTGCTTTACACTTAGATCATCTGGGCGTAGAACTGGAATCCCTTTCCTCAGCACAAGCTGAATATATAGGTGTAACCGTTGAGGGACCCTTTAAACCCGATTACTATCGCTATTAAGCTACAGGGCAATATATATAAGAAAGCCGAGGGTTCAGCCTCGGTTTTTTTATGCCAAAAAAAATCCTGCACAAGGCAGGATATGTCTTACTGGTAAAGAATAATTATGCTTCAAAAGGTTCTACTGAAACATAAGATTTGTTGTCTTTCTTTTTGGTGAACTTAACAATACCATCCACTTTTGCATGTAGGGTATGGTCTTTTCCTAGATAGACATTTTCACCAGGGTGGTGTGCCGTGCCACGTTGGCGGATAATGATATTTCCGGCAAGGGCTGCTTGCCCTCCAAAAATTTTAACGCCAAGGCGTTTCGATTCTGATTCTCTTCCGTTTTTTGAACTTCCGACTCCTTTTTTATGTGCCATAATGGTTGTGCTTAAATGTTATTTTGACAAGGCTGCGATTAAATCTGCTTTTTTCATAGAGGAGATACCTTCGATGCCTTTGGCCTTGGCCTCTTCTTTTAGTTGGGCTACGGTCATGGCCGTAAAGTCTTTTTTCTCTACTTTGGGTGCTGCTTTTTTAGGAGCAGTTTCCTTTGCAGCAGGTGCCGCTTTTGCTACTTTATTAGTCTCTTTAGCAGGCTTAGCAGGTGCCGCTTCCTTTTTAGCTTTAGCACCAGTGGCTTGAATTTTTTCGATAACTAATTCGGTTAAAGCTTGACGGTGCCCGTTTTTAACACGATATCCTTTTCTCCTTTTTTTCTTAAAAACGATTACTTTATCGCCTTTAAGATGACTGATTATCTTCGCTTCTACAGAAGCTCCAGCGATAGCCGGGGCGCCAAGCGTCACTTTTTTACCATCGTCTAAAAGATATACTTGATCAAAAGAAACTTTGGCTCCTTCTTTATCAGCTAAACGGTGTACAAAAAGCTTTTGGTCTTGTGCAACTTTAAATTGCTGCCCTGCTATTTCTACAATTGCATACATGCTACATTAATTTTGGAGGGCAAATATAGCCTTTTTAAAAGAAATAACAAGCACTATTTTTTGAATAAATCAATGCTTCTTCAAACTATATTTTCCAGGTCCAGCCAAATAAACAACAATAAAAGCTATGAAAAATAATAGTGCTTTTTCCATTGTTTTAAAGGGATCGTCAGCATGTACAACAAAGGTGATCACCCCCATAGTGATAATGCTAAAAACGGAAGCCAGGCGGGTATGATAGCCAGTGATAATAAAAATGGGGGCTATAAACTCCCCTAAAACAGCAAAAATCAAAGAGGGGATGGCACCCAATCCAAGGGGGTCGGCAAATTCAAAATTGCCGTTTATTAATTTGAGAAATTTCCCATA
>JBMYZB010000005.1:0-30838 GCA_049609945.1 Flavobacteriaceae bacterium | reverse complement strand
ATCTCTTAGATTGGATGGCTGTAGAATTAATGGAAACTCAACAATGGCGACTTAAAGCATTGATACGTTCGATTGTGTTATCGGGCACCTATCAACAAAGCAGTTTTCAAGAGGAAAAGAAAAAGACCCTTGATCCAAATAACACCTATTATGCTCGCGGTCCAAAAATGCGTTTAAAAGCCGAACAAGTGCGGGATCAAGCACTATATGTCTCAGGCTTGCTCAGCAGGAAGATGGGTGGACCAGGAGTGATGCCTCCCCAACCCAAAGGAATTTGGGCACATGCCTATTTGGGTGATTTATGGGTGGAAAGTAAGGGAGAAGACCGCTACCGAAGAGCCCTTTACACCTATTTTAAACGCACCAGTCCCTACCCCTCATTAGTTACTTTTGACGCCGGAAGTAGAGAAGTTTGTTTGATCAATAGAATGCCTACCAATACTCCTTTACAAGCTCTAGTAACTTTGAATGATCCTGTCTATTTGGAAGCCGCCCTAGCTTTGGCAAAACAAGAGGTAAATCAATCCGAACCCGCCATGGCCATTGTAAATATGTTTGAAACAGCCCTTTATTATGCTCCCGATTCAGAAAAATTGGAATCGCTGGTGTCGCTCTATGAAAAAGCACGTGCCTCATTTAAAGAAAATCCACAAGCCCTAAAATCGTTTTTAAACCAAAAACAACCCACAGGTGAACACCTTGCAGCACTCACCTTGGTGGCCAATGCCATCATGAATTTAGATGAATTTTTAACACAATCATAAAGGCTATGGATCCGCTTTTAAAACTCATACAAGAATATAGAAACAACCGAGCACAGGATAATTCCAGACGCCATTTTTTGCATAATTGCACTTTGGGCTTGGGAGGTATTGCCTTGGGCAGCCTGCTCAATGGATGTCAAAAATCGCAAAATGGGGCTCCCTGGTATAACGCTGAGCGAGCACTCAATCCGTTGGCAACACTACCCCCTCCTTTCAGTTCTAAAGTGAAAAGTGTAATTTATTTGCATATGGTGGGAGCACCTTCGCAATTGGAAATGTTTGAATATAAACCCGAATTACAAAAACTCCACAACCAGCCTTGTCCCGATTCGCTCTTGGAAGGTAAAAAATTTGCCTTCATCCGTGGGCGCCCCACCATGTTGGGCTCTCAAGCACAATTTGAGCGTGCCGGTCAATCTGGCAATTGGGTATCTAACTATTTACCCCATTTTCGAAAGGTGATTGATGAAGTGGCCTTTTTAAAAGCCGTACAAACCGATCAATTCAACCATGGGCCAGCACAGTTATTAATGCATACTGGAACTCCCCGCTTTGGAAGACCCAGCTTAGGGTCTTGGGTAACTTATGGTTTGGGATCTGAAAATCAAAACCTCCCCGGGTTTGTGGTATTGTCCTCCGGTGGTACTCCCGATGCTGGAAAAAGCGTTTGGGGTAGTGGATTTTTACCTTCTGTATATCAAGGTGTGCAATGCCGGTCCAAAGGAGACCCAGTTTTGTATTTAAAAGACCCTAACGGGGTGAGTCGCGACCTGAAAAAAGGAATTATAGATGCCATCAACGATATTAATTTTAAAACCTATGCGCAGCAAAAAGACCCCGAAATTTTAACACGCATCAACCAATACGAAATGGCCTACAGAATGCAAATCACTGTGCCTGAGGTAATGGATATTCAGTCCGAACCTGATTACATTAAAACGTTATATGGTGTGGAACCTGGCAAAGAATCATTTGCTAATAACTGCTTGTTGGCAAGAAAAATGGTTGAAGAAGGTGTGCGTTTTGTACAACTTTATGATTGGGGATGGGACAGCCACGGCACAGATCATTCTACCGCCGTAGATTTAGGTTTACGCAATAAATGTAGAGAAATTGACCGCCCCATCACGGCTTTACTTTTAGATTTAAAACAACGAGGTTTATTAGAAGAAACCCTTGTGGTGTGGGGGGGTGAATTTGGTCGCACACCCATGCAGGAAACCCGAGAAGGAAAAACTATGAAATACAAAGGCCGAGACCACCACGGAGAGGCTTTTACCATGTGGATGGCTGGGGGTGGTATTAAAGGAGGTGCTGTGCATGGAGAAACAGATCCCATTGGCTATCAGAGTATTTCGGGCAGCGTTTCAGTACATGACATACAAGCCACCATATTACACCTTTTAGGGTTTGACCACGAGCAGTTCACCTTCGACTTTCAAGGGCGGCCTTTCCGTCTAACGGATGTGCATGGTGCCGTGATCAATGAAATTTTAGCTTGATTAAATAATGGAGGTTTTGTGGGAACTTTTTGGTCGCTTACACCCTTTGGTGGTACATTTACCCATAGGCTTTATCTTAATGGGTTTACTACTTTTATGGTATGATCATAAAGTGCAACGCATTCAAAAAGTATTACAATTCCTTTTTTTATGGGCCACTGCCAGTGCCTTTTTGGCCATTCTAAGTGGCTTGATACATTACAACATTGAGGGCTACAGCTTTGAAAGCGTACGTTTACACTTGATTTTCAGCATACTAACCACCTTCGTTTGTATGCTACTATATTTTAAATTAAGTATTAATCTTTTTCAAAAAATTAAGACTAATGTTTTTAGTATATCGCTTTTGCTTCTGCTGTTTTTAGCGGGACATTTTGGCGGGAGCCTTACCCATGGGGAAGACTATCTTATTGAACCCTTGCCAGAAGAACTGAAAGCCAATTTGGGATGGCACTCTGCACCCAAACAAATAGCGATTGATCCTACAAATTTAAAAACTTTGGTATGGTATAATGATTTGATAAATCCATTACTACAACAAAAATGTGTGAGTTGCCATAACCCTAAAAAAACAAAGGGAGATCTTCAATTACACCAGTACGAAGCCCTATTAAAAGGGGGTAAAAATGGTGATATATTAGACTTTAACGCTCCTGAGAAAAGCGCCCTTTGGCAACGTATTCATTTGCCTTTAAACGATAAAAAGCATATGCCGCCCAAGTCAAAAACACAATTCACCAAGGCAGAGTTGGCCCTTTTGAAGGTTTGGATACAAGAGGGTGCGCCAGAAGAAACTACGTTAGCAGAGCTACCCAATGCCTATAATTTGCTGGCTCCTTTTTTCAATACTACTTATGTCTCTTTATATCCTGAGGAAGCATTACCTCCCCCATCGCAAGAAGACCTCAAAAGAGTGTTGGATAAGAAAATTTTAGCATTGCCTATTCATGAAAATTCAAATTGGCTAGAAATTGCTGCAGTGAATTATCCAGGCTTTACTGATAACGATTTTGAGTTATTAATGCCCCTTTCAGAATATATTGTTACGCTCGATTTGTCTAAAACTCAGCTGACCGATGCTGCTTTAGAAAAATTAACTTCCTTTCCTAATCTTGTAACGCTAAAACTAGACTATACAGAGGTTACGGGACTGCAAATTGAGCAGCTACTTAAACTCAAAAGACTCGTTTATTTACACTTAACGCACACACCCTATGAAGTGCAACATCTAGAAAAATTATTTGATTTGTCTGCTAAAGAAATTTATCTTTTTAATTCTAAAGCCAGCAAAAGCAGAACTCAAATTAATCTTCCTGAAAAACAAAAAAACAAACTTAAATTAGAAAAATTTGAGTTGCCAAAAATTCCATCAGACGAGGTTGTTTATTAAAAATCATTTAATTTTTATTGGCCGCTAACAAAACAAATAATCGTCTGGACAAAGGGATTATGGTGAGTACAGCAATAAAAAACAAGACAAAAGCATATTGCAATTTGAACAGATGTGCAATATAACCAATCAAAGGTGGCCCAATTAGAATACCCACTGTTGCATAAGTGGCTACGAGTGAAATGGCCACCCCCGGGGCGTATTTTTTTGACTTACTCGTCATGGTGAAGGTCATTGGGAAAATGGCAGCAACGCCAAAGCCTGCAATGGAAAAACCAACCAATGCCGGTACATAATAAGGAAATAAAATGATCATTCCTATACCAAATAGGCCCACTGTGGCTGAAAGGATATAATATTTAGACTCCCCTATTTGTTCTATAAAACGATCAGAAATAAAACGAGAAAGGGTCATAGAAATCATAAAGGCCAAATAGCTGAGCGTGAAGAGCTCTACGCCAACCACTTCTCTAAAATATACCCCACTCCAATCATACATTCCCCCTTCACAAATAGCAGCAAAAAAAACTAATAAGCCGAGGGTTAAGATATATTTATCTGGTTTACCAAAAATGATTTTGTTTCCTTCTTTTTGTCTATCGTTTTTAAGTAAAAAAGGAAAAGAAAGAAAACATACAACCAGCGTAAAACACCCAACTGAAAGTAAGTGAGCAACAAGACCAACATCCAAACGCACCATAAGGGTAGAAAACAATATCCCAAAGAGACCTCCCATACTCCATAGGCCATGCATGAGTCCATTAATTTTCTTTGGAAATATTTTTTGAAAAATAAGTGATTGGGTGTTCATTGCAATGTTGATGATGCGCATGCTAAAAGAGAATAAGAAAACGGCCAAGGTGAGTTGGGTGATGGTGGTAGACAAGGCAATTGCAAAAAGACCTAAACAAAAAAAAACAAAACCCACCAGCAGCGGATATCGGCTGTCAAATTTGGCCACCAGCCAGCCGGAAAAGGGTAAACTAACCAAAGAACTGATCGGTAAAACAAAAAGCAAGCTTCCCAGTTCTGCTTCGTTAAAAGAAAAGGTTTCCTTAATGGTTGGAATCCGAGAAGCCCAAGAAGAAAAACAGGCTCCTGAGAGAAAAAAAGAGAGTCCTAATGCAACTTTAATTTTATGATCAGTGGGTTCCATATAAAAATTAATGGGTGCAAATATCTCATCAAATTTTAAATAATTCTTAATTTCTATGGTACTGTTTCTAAAAAAATTTACTTTTAGGTTATTGAGTAAAAATCATTTCAATGAAAGCAAATAAGAATAATCCCCAATCTAGACGTCACTTTATCAAAACAACAGCCGCTGCAAGCAGTTTATTTATTGTTCCCAGACATGTTCTTGGAGGGCCGGGCTATATTGCTCCGAGCGATCAATTGAACTTGGCAGCCATAGGTTCAGGAGGTAAGGGAGCCAGTGACATTAGTAATGCCTCTGTGCAAGGGAGAGAACGTGTGGCTGCACTTTGCGATGTAGACTTTTCGGGTAATGCAGCTAAAACTGCAAAAAAATTCCCCAAAGCCAAACAATATGCAGATTATAGAGTGATGCTCGACAAAGAGAAAGACATTGATGCTGTTACCATTTCGACCCCAGACCACGTGCACGGTCCTGCTGCTGTTTTTGCCATGGAACGCGGTAAACACGTTTATGTGCAAAAGCCAATGACCCATAATATTCGGGAAGCCCGCTTATTGACCGAAATGGCACGGGAACAAAAAATTGTGAGTCAAATGGGAAATCAAGGAGGTTCAAATCCTCTTTTAAACATGGTGCAACATTGGGTGGATAGTGACACTATAGGTCCCGTTTCAGAAGTAAAAATTTGGACCAACAGACCCGTTTGGCCACAAGGAGTGGCCATGCCCCAACCAGATTCAAGTCAAAAACCCGAAGCCCTTGATTGGAATTTGTGGTTGGGGCCTGCTCCAGAAAAACCTTATACTCCTAAAATGCATCCGTTCAATTGGAGAGGATGGTGGGATTATGGCACTGGTGCTTTGGGCGATGTGGGTTGCCACCTAATAGACATTCCATTTCGCACTTTAGGATTAAAATATCCAACCGATGCCGAATGTAGTGTTGGTAGTGTTTTTAGTCAAATGTGGACGCCCGATTATCATCCTGAGGGATGCCCTTCGGCTTCTTTGGTAACCATCAATTTTGAAGCCACAGAAAAAAGTAAATCACCAATCCAAATGACTTGGAGTGATGGCGGCATCCGTCCACCACATCCGGCAATTATTCCTGCAGACCACGATATTGGCGGTCCAGACAGTGCAAATGGGGTATTAATTATTGGTCAAAAAGGAATCATTTCAACCAACATCAATGACAGTTCTCCACTCACACCAAAACTTTACCTCAACGATGGTACTACAGAGTTTGGCCCTGAAGTGGAAAAAATGTCGGAGCCAGAATATGGCCATCAAAGAAAATGGGTAGATGCGTGTAAAGCCGGTTTTGGCAGTAAAGAACACCAAGCCCTTACCTCTTCTTTTGATTATGCCGGTCCCATGACCGAAACGGTACTTATGGGGAATTTGGCCATTCGCAGTTATATGCTCCGAAGAGAGAACAAAAACGGAAAAATGGAATATTACGGCCGTAAAAAATTACTTTGGGATGGTGACAATATGAAGATCACAAATTTGGAAGAAGCTAATCAATATGTTACCCGTAGTTATCGAAAAGGTTGGGAAGTATAGTTTTTTACTCTTCTTTTTCGTTTCCAATCAAGATAAATAAACAACTGTGATCTTGTTCGGTTTTAAAGTCCTACTTTTGCGGGCAGAAAACAGCCTATGATCACTTTCCAATCCTTGGGTCTAACACCTGAGTTGATCCAAACCATTGCGGCATTGGGTTTTGAACATCCCACCCCCGTTCAAGAAAAAGTTATACCAGTGCTACTCGATCAAGCCACAGATCTTGTTGCTCTAGCACAAACCGGAACGGGTAAGACAGCCGCCTTTGGATTTCCATTGCTGCAAAAAATTGCGCTACAACAAAAAGAAACTCAGGCCTTAATTTTAGCTCCTACTCGAGAACTGTGTTTGCAGATCACAACAGAAATGGAACGCTACAGTGCAGGTATGAAAGGAATTGGTGTGGTGGCCGTTTATGGAGGAGCCAACATTAATGAGCAAGCTAAAAAAATTAAACGTGGAGCCCATATTGTAGTAGCAACTCCAGGTAGGCTAAAAGATATGATCCGCCGTAAATTAGTGCACATTCAGCAAATCAATTACTGTATTTTAGACGAAGCCGATGAGATGCTTAATATGGGTTTTTATGAAGACATTAAAGACATTTTAACCCACACCCCCAAAACAAAAAACACTTGGCTTTTCTCAGCCACCATGCCCAATGAAGTTCACCGTATTGCACAAAAATTCATGACTTCACCCGTTGAAATTGAGGTGGGTGGTCGCAATACGGGCACCAAAATGGTAGAACATCATTACTATCTTATCAACGCAAGAGAACGCTATCAAACCCTTCAAGTCTTAATAAATCTCTACCCAGATATTTTTGGTTGCATTTTTTGCCGAACCAAAATTGAAACCCAAAAAGTGGCCGAACGCCTTCTAGAAGATGGCTACAAAGCTGCTTCACTCCATGGCGATTTAAGTCAAAATCAGAGAGATGCTGTAATGCAATCGTTTCGAAAAAAGAAAATTCAACTATTGGTGGCCACCGATGTGGCGGCCAGAGGTATTGATGTGGAAGATATCAGTCATGTGATCAACTATCAATTGCCCGATGAGATTGAAGTCTATACTCACCGCAGTGGAAGAACAGGAAGAGCCGGAAAAAAAGGAATTTCAATCATTTTAGCACCCAAATCACATTTACGCAAAATCAAATTGATTGAAAATAAAATGCAAGTTAAAATAAAACCCATGGAACTGCCTAATGCCAATACTTTGTTTAAGTTGCAGCTTGACCATTGGGTTAGAATAGTTAAAGAAACCCCAATCAATGCAAACTTGCACGAATATTTTGACAGCCTAAACAAAGCCTTTGAAAGCTATTCGAAAGAAGACCTTTTGGCCTTACTGCTTTCTAAAGATATAAAACCCGTTAAACTTGAAACAAAACCGAGCGATAATAGAGCGGTAGAATCTACGGGTAAAAAAGGAAGAAAAAAACAAAGCGATCGCTATTTTATCAATGTAGGTGCCCGAGATCAATATGAATGGACCACATTAAAAGATTTTTTAAGAGCCAGCTTAGCCGTGGATCGCGATGAAATCTTTCAAGTGGAAGTGATGAAAAACTTTTCCTTTTTCTCCATGCCCCATGGCTACAAAGATTTGGTCTTGCAAACATTTGAACATTTTACGCTAGATGACCGTCGCCTTTCTGTTGAACTCACCAAAAAAGATAAGCACGTTCCATCGCCCTTCAAAAACAAGAAAAAACGCGCTAAATTTAAAAAGTAGCAAATTCATTTCTATTTCGTTCTACACTTTTCAATCCATCGGATTTAATTATATTTGAGAATCACGAAAGGATTTGAACCCTAGTTTAAAACAGATGAAATTTGATCTTTCCCAAAAGGGAGCCCTTATCACGGGAGCGGCCAGCGGTATAGGCCGAGCCATTGCCCTCACTTTTGCAGCGCAGGGAGCCACTGTCCATTTGTTCGACCTCGATCAAGACAAACTCCAAAAACTAAATGAAACCATTGAAGAACAAGGAGGAAAAGCTACCCAACACCTCTGCGATGTGCGAGACGGATACGCCTTCCAAAACCTTGTGAAAAATTTATCACCCCTAGACATTTTGGTCAACAATGCAGGTATTGCTCATGTAGGCAATCTTGAAAGAACCGATGAAGCTACCTTAGATAAACTCTATGAAGTAAATATTAAAGGGGTGTTTAATAGCACCAAAGCGGTATTGCCACATTTTAAGAAACAACATGGCGGGTGCATTATCAATATAGCTTCCATAGCAGGCTCAGTTGCGGTGGCCGATCGGTTTGCTTATTCAATGACCAAAGGTGCCGTATTAGCTATGACCTATTCTATTGCAAAAGACTATATTTCAGATGGAATTAGGTGTAATAGTATTTCTCCAGCCCGTATACACACTCCCTTTGTAGACGGATTTTTAGCTAAAAACTATCCGGGTAGAGAAAATGAAATGTTCGAAAAATTATCAAAAACACAACCTATTGGTCGTATGGGAACACCGCAAGAGGTAGCCAATTTAGCCCTCTATTTATGTTCTGATGAAGCGTCATTTATTACCGGTACAGATGTTCCTATTGACGGAGGTTTTATTAAATTAAATGGTTAAATGAAATTAATACGATTTGGAAATCCGGGAGAAGAAAAACCTGGACTCTTAGTAGAAAATGTGCGTTATGACGTATCGGCCTTTGGCACTGACTATACACGTCATTTTTTTGAAAATGACGGCCTCATAAAGCTTAGTACTTGGTTTGCTCAAAACCAATCAAAATGTCCTATGATAGAGGCTTCAGTTCGCCTTGGGGCACCCCTAAAAGACCCCTCTAAAATTGTTTGTGTGGGTCTGAATTATGGCAAACACGCCAAAGAAAGTGGTATGCAAATACCCGATGAGCCGGTTTTGTTTTTTAAAGCTACCACAGCCATTTGTGGTCCAAATGATGAGGTAATGCTTCCTAAAAACGGTACCAAAACCGATTGGGAAGTGGAATTGGCCGTGGTAATTGGCAAAAAAGCTTCTTATGTGTCTGTGCAGGACGCTATGGACTATGTTGCGGGATATACACTCCACAATGATATTAGTGAAAGAGGTTTTCAACTGGAACGATCTGGGCAATGGGTAAAAGGAAAAAGCTGTGACACCTTTGCTCCACTAGGTCCCTATGTGGCCACCAAAGACGAAATTGGTGACCCTCATAATTTAAACCTATGGCTAAAATTGAATGGGAACCTATTACAAGACAGCAACACCTCTGATTTTGTTTTTAACATTCCCACGGTGGTGAGCTACATCAGTCAATTTATGACGCTCTTACCTGGAGATATCATTTCTACCGGAACTCCCTCTGGTGTTGGCTTAGGCTTTGACCCTCCAAAATATTTAAAACCCGGCGACCTAATGGAGTTAGGGATTGACCAATTGGGCACTTCAAAACAAGAAGTTATTGCATTTAAAAAATGAACATCATAGACAGTCATCAACATTTTTGGCAATTTGACCCACAGCGAGACAGCTGGATTGATGACACGATGCAAATTCTACAACGGGATTTTATGCCTGAAGACTTACTGCCGCAATTTGAGGAAAACAATGTTGTGGGGAGTATTGCCGTGCAAGCCGATACCTCGGAAGAAGAAACCTCCTTTCTGCTAGCACTTGCTGCGGATCATCCTTTTATTTTTGGTGTGGTTGGCTGGGCTGATTTTTGCCGCCATGATGTGGGCGAAACCCTAGCCCAATTTTCGGATCATAAAGTATTAAAAGGCTACAGACACATCATACAAAAAGAACCCGATGGATTTATGGATCGAAAAGACTTTAGAGCTGGCATCCAACAATTGGCTGATCTTGATTATACTTATGATTTACTCCTTTATCCGCATCAACTTGAAGAAGCCATTCGTTTTGTGAAAGCCTTTCCCAACCAACGTTTTGTGGTAGATCATTTAGCCAAACCTTATATTAAGGCAAAAGAAATTGACCCCTGGAAAGAACACATAGAACAATTGGCTGCTTTTCCGAATGTGCGTTGTAAACTCTCCGGTATGGTTACCGAAGCCCATTGGGAAGCCTGGGAGTATACCGACTTCATTCCCTATCTGGACGTAGTCACGGGAGCCTTTGGCACCGATCGATTGCTGTTTGGATCTGATTGGCCAGTTTGCCTTTTGGGTGGTAGTTATCCAAAAATACTCCACCTTGTAATGACTTATTTTGACTCTTTTAGCACAACCGAAAAAGAAGCATTGTTTTATAAAAACACACAACAATTTTATCAATTAACCACCGTATGAATCTTGCCTTAGAAAATAAAGTGATTTTAGTGAGTGGCGGTTCCAAAGGAATTGGGCGAGCCATTAGTGAATGCTTGGCGCAAGAAGGTGCTATCCCCTTTGTGGTAAGTAGAAATAAAGATAGTTTGGAGGAAATGCAACGCAGCTTTGATCAAAAAAAATGGCCGCTTGGCACTTTTCAAGCAGAATTAACAGTACCCAATGCTTGTGAAGCTGCTGTGGCTCAAGCTGTATCAGAATTTGGACACCTTGATGGCTTGGTCAACAATGCTGGTATTAATGATTCTGTGGGTTTAGAAAAAGGAAATTATAACGCCTTTATGCAATCTTTGGAGCGCAATGTGGTACATTATTATTTGTTGGCACATCATGCGTTGTCACACCTCAAAAAAACCAAAGGTGCCATCGTCAATATTGGCTCTAAAGTGGCCACAACAGGACAAGGAAACACCTCTGGATATGCCGCTGCAAACGGTGGGCGAAATGCACTCACAAGAGAATGGGCCTTGGAATTATTACCCTACAGCATTCGTGTAAATGCCGTGATTGTAGCTGAATCCTATACGCCACTTTATGAAAAGTGGATACAAACACTTCCTAATCCGGAAGAAACCTTAAAAAAAATAACCGATAAAATTCCACTCGAAAACCGCATGACAGATCCTATGGAAATTGCCAATGCCGTTGCCTTTCTTTTGTCTGAACGCTCTACTCATACTACCGGACAGTTACTTTATGTGGATGGAGGCTATACCCACTTAGATCGTGCACTTTAACACTCAACAAATATGAATACAAAGTCAACCACAACACCGACTCTTACCAAAAAATTACGCCTTCCCTTTTTTTTAGTGAGCGCTCTTTTTGCCCTTTGGGGTTTTGCCAACGCAGTAACTGACCCTATGGTGCAGGCTTTTAAGAAAGTATTAGAATTAAGTAACAGTCAAGCAGCATGGGTACAAATGGCTTTTTATGGCGGCTATTTTTGCATGGCACTTCCCGCAGCTTTATTTGTTAGAAAATATAGCTACAAACACGGAATCATTTTGGGGTTAGCACTTTATGGGGTGGGGGCCTTGTTATTTTATCCGGCAGCACTTACAGAACAATTTTGGTTTTTCTGTTTGGGGCTCTACATTCTTACCTTCGGTTTGGCTTTTTTGGAAACAACTGCTAACCCTTATATCATTGCTATGGGCGATCCTGCCACCGGCACAAGACGTCTAAACTTTGCACAGGCATTTAATCCGGTAGGTTTATTATTAGGTTTATTAGTAGCACAGCAATTTGTATTAAAAAAATTGCAGTCAGATGACATTGTTGCTTTTGACACATTGGATCAAATGCAAAAAATTGCCATTCGCACGGCAGATCTTTTAGTAATCCGCGATCCTTATGTTATTTTAGGACTAGTGGTCTTAGGTTATTTGGTGGTTATTAGTCTTATTAAAATGCCAATGAGAAAAGATACCGGGAACTTACCCTCTTTTGGAACGACCTTAGTCAACTTATTTCAAAAAAGGTTTTATCGCATGGGGGTTATAGCTCAAGCATGTAATGTAGGGGCGCAAATCATGTGTTGGACCTACATTTACCAATATGCTGAAGCTCAAGAAATTGAATCTGATGTGGCTGCCAATTATCAATTTATTGCATTTGTCTTATTTCTTTTAGGACGTGCCGTTGGCACCTACTTTTTAAAAGATATTAAAGCCAGTGTGATGCTACGTAATTTTACACTCTTTGCCATTTTATGCACTATGGGAACCATGTTTTTCACTGATCAAATAGGACTTTATGCTCTGGTGGGAATTTCGTTTTTTATGTCGCTTATGTTTCCGACCATTTATGGAGAATCGCTTAAGGGGCTTAACCCTGATGACACTAAAATAGGTGCCGCTGTTTTAGTGATGGCCATAGTGGGCGGAGCTTTAATGCCAAAATTACAGGGTGATTTCATTGACATTGGTGGCAATGGAGTGGCCGATCTTTTATGGTTAGGAATTCCTGAGGTGAATTGGTCTTTTGTGCTACCCCTGCTATGCTTTTTTTATATTTGGTATTTTGCACAACAATTAAGCCGGAAATGAAAAAATTTTATTTGGCTCTAGACTTAGAAAACGACCCTCAGAAAATAACGGCCTATAAAGAACACCACCAAAACGTTTGGCCCGAAATTTTAGAAAGCATTGGAGCCAGTGGTATTTTGAGTATGAAAATATTCAATATTGAAAACCGGTTGTTTATGGTGGTTAAAACCACTGATGATTTCAGTTTTGAAAACAAAGCCCAATTGGATCAAAACAATCCCAAAGTGCAAGATTGGGAAAACCTGATGTGGACTTTTCAAAAAGCCTTACCCAATAGCAAAGTAGGTGAGAAATGGCGATTGATGGATGAAATTTTTTATTACAAAAAATAAGGGGAAGTTTCCATCCCTTTGTTTTCCTTATATTGGTTTAAAACTCACAGTTTGCGCATCCAAATATTGCGATAGCTCACATGGTTGCTATGATCTTGCAACAACAAATTACGTTCTGTTTTTTTATTGTTTCCATAGCCGGGCATTTCATCACGACCTGTTTTTGGGGGGCCAATATATTCTGTAGTTCCCAAAATTTTAATATTGTTTTGAATCAAAATGCCATTGTGAAAAACAGTAAAGCTTCCGGCAGCTGTCATATTACCATTGGCATCAAAATTGGGTTCATTAAAAACAATATCATAGACTTGCCATTCACCCGTGGGTCGCATGGCATTTACAAGCGGAATATATTGTTTGTAAATTGACCCGGCTTGTCCATTAGAATAGGTTCTATTGTTATAACTGTCTAAAACTTGGACCTCATAGCGGCGTTGAAAAATTATTCCGCTATTGCCTCGTCCTTGTCCATCGCCAGTAATTTCAATAGGTGATTTCCACTCAATGTGCAACTGAATGGAACCGTGTTCTTCTTTAGTCACAATGTCTCCCGTTCCGGGTTTAACGGTCATGCTTCCGTCACCATTAATAGTCCATTGGGCTGGCCCTCCATTTCGTTCGCTTTTCCAATGGGAGAGATTTGTTCCATCAAAAAGGACAATGGCATCACTGGGAGCGCTGTTATTATAACCTGGGCTCACCAAGCGTGGTTCAGGTTCCCAAACCTCCGTTTCTTCGGGTTTTGGGCGTTGTTGAGAAAAAGCTAGTTGAAAGGCAAAGGCAAAAATGAGATAATACTTAATTTTTTTCATCGTTACAGATTAGGTAATTTATAATTATTGTGATATTCATTTATCAGATATTTGTCATTAATCTTTTGATCAGTGAATTTTTGAGCATTTGCATCCCAAAATATTTTCTCCTGAGTTTTATAGGAAATATTTCCCATTTGGGCCACAGTGGCCACGTGGGCCCCATCTTGAATACTACAATTGACCGAATTGGGTTTATTTTCCCGAATGGCTGTTACAAAATTTTGAGTGTGCATATCCAAACCTCTGTCAAGGGGTTTTTCTAGGGGTTTGGCCACCTTATTTTCACTTCGTCGTTCTTCAATCACTTCCCAACCGCCTCTATTGAGAATCAAAGTAGCATTATTCCCGATATAGGCAATGCCGTGATCACGACCGTATGATCCATTATCTATACCCATAGCCGAATCCCAAACCAAGTTAAAGCCGTCAAATTCATAAAGCGTTGTGAGTGTATCTGGTGTTTCTTGACTTAAATCAGGATAGGCAAACTTTCCTCCCACACCTACTATGGTTTTGGGTGCTGCTGCTTTCATACCCAAGAGGCCGTAGTCTAATAAATGTACACCCCAATCAGTCATTAAGCCTCCTGCATAATCCCAAAACCATCTAAAGTTGAAGTGAAAACGACTGGCATTAAAGGGTTTTATTGGAGCCGGCCCCAACCAACCTTTATAATCTACACCAACTGGAGGTGCGCTGTTTGGCACTTTCTCAGCCGGACGCATCCATCCCTGATAACACCAAACCTTGACTGTTCTAATAGGACCCAAAGCCCCGCTGTCAATAAAATTTAGGGCGTTTCTAAAGTGTTGTTGACTGCGTTGCCATTGCCCCACTTGCACCACATTTTTATATTTTTCTTGGGCAGCCACCATGGCGTTACATTCACCAATAGAGTTGCCAATAGGCTTTTCAACATAAATGTGTTTTCCCGCTTGGCAAGCGTGAATCATCATAAGGGCGTGCCAATGATCGGGTGAACCAATCACCACAGCATCAATATCTTTTTGATCTAACAGTTCTCTGTAGTCTGCATAGGTCCGCACCTTTTTACCTGCCTCACCCAGCTCTTTTTTTCGTTTAGCAATAACGTTTTGATCCACATCACAAATTGCCACTAACTCTACGCCATCAATCTTAAGCAAAGATTTGGTATCTGACCAACCCATTCCATTGATTCCAATGGCACCAATGCGTAAACGTTCATTAGCTCCCAAAATACTCCCTGTGAAGGTAAACGGTTGAGGAGCAAAAGTTGCCCCACCAATGGCTAGGGAAGAGGCCTTTAAAAATTCCTTTCGTTTCATTCTGTTTGTATTTACCCTTAAATTTACTAATTAATTAATTAGTCTGTTATACTTTATTTCAAAATTTGGCAGTGTTCAAAGATAATTTTTACTTTTAACTAAAATTGGATACTATGGAGTTGATCATGTCGTATTTTGAAACGATCCCCTCATTGCACAGAAGTTTTTTATTAGTTGGTGGTTTGTCCCTTTTTTGGTTATTGGAAAACAATTTTCCCCTACGTCGCTTTAGCTATAAAAAATGGCGGCATGCCTTACCCAATCTTTTTTTTACCGCCACCACAGTAGTAATCAATTTTTTATTGGCATTCTTATTGCTCAGCACAGCTGATTGGGTGGTGTCAAAAGAGTTTGGTCTGCTTTATCTATTGCCGGAACTCCCCTTGTGGTTTCATGTGCTTATAGGACTTTTACTTTTAGACCTTGTAGGGGCCTATTTTCCCCATTGGTTAGAACATCAAATCAAACCCCTCTGGATGATTCATCTGGTGCATCACAGCGATCACAAAGTGGACACCACTACTGCCAATAGGCACCACCCCTTAGAAAGTTTAGTTCGTTTTGCCTTCACACTTTTAGGTGTTTTTGTTTTGGGTACAAGCATAGGTATTGTCATGTTATATCAATCTCTTTCACTAGTGGCTACTCAATTTAATCATGCTAATATCAAATTACCCAAGGGTGTGGATCGATTATTGAGTTACTTTATTGTATCCCCCGACATGCATAAAGTGCACCATCACTACGTCTTGCCTTATACCGATTCAAACTACGGCAACATTTTCTCTATATGGGATCGTTTGTTTGGTACGTATATGACGTTGGATCGAGATCGGTTGGTGTATGGGGTCGATGTTTTCTTTGATGAAGCGGCCAACGCTAAAATTAACAGTTTGCTAAAGCAACCTTTTCAACCCTACAGAAAGCCGAGTACGGAAAACTAGTCTGCTTTTTGAAAAAGAGACAATAAGTTGCCCATCTTATGGGTTGTTTGTTTGCCTGTTTGCATGTCTTTAAATACAAAAACCTCTTGATCAAGTTCATCAGAACCTATCAACACCACCTTTTCTAATTGCTTCTTATGCGCATATTGCATTTGCTTTTTTAGTTTGGCAGTGGTTGGATATAATTCTGCAGCAATGCCTGCTTGTCGCAATTGGTTGACCAATGAAAAACTTTTGGCAGTGGCTTGTGCTCCAAAATTGAGAAATAAAACCGGTTTTTGAACATACACTGATTTAGGAAATAAACCCAGGCTTTCCAACACCAAATAAATGCGTTCAAAACCAAAAGAAATTCCAATACCTGACATGTTCTTAAGTCCAAAGGTTTCGGTAAGGTTGTCATATCGGCCTCCACCACCAATGGAACCCATTTGAACCGATTTTGGTGGCATCACTTCCACAATCATTCCGGTATAATAATGCAGTCCTCTAGCTAAGGTCAAGTCAAAATTCAGATGGAGTGTAATGCCCAATACTTCCAATTGCCCAAATACAAATTGCAATTCATTTAGGCCGGTTGCATCTAGTTGATGGGTTTCAAAAAGAGTTTGCAACTGGCTGAATTTTTCAGTGGCGGTCTTTTTTTCCTCTAACAAGGGGAAGAGGGTTTGGATGGAATTTTTAGAAAATCCTTTATTAACTAATTCTTGTTGCACACCCTCTTTTCCAATTTTGTCCCATTTGTCTAGCGCCACAGTAAAGTCAGTAAGCATGTCTGCGGCACCCACAAAATGTGCCAAGGCAGCCAAAATTGCTCTATGGTTAATTTTCAATTCTACAGCTTCAAGATTGAGAGCTTTAAAAGCAGTATCATATAAGCAGATCATCTCAATTTCTTGCCAAAGGGATCGTTCACCCACAATGTCTGCGTCGCACTGATAAAACTCTTGAAATCGACCGTGTTGGGGTCGATCCGCACGCCAAACGGGTTGAATTTGATAGCGTCGAAAAGGAAAAGGAAGCTCATTTTGGTGCTGTGCCACATAGCGCGCCATGGGAACAGTGAGGTCATATCGAAGAGCTTTTTCTGAAAGGGATTGGGTAAATATTTTGTATTGTCCTTCAGACCAGGCAGCTACGTCAGCTTTTTTAACTTTTTCTCCTGAATTTAAAATTTTAAATATAAGACGATCACCCTCTTCACCGTATTGCCCCGAAAGCGTTTCTAAACGCTCCATGGTGGGTGTTTCAATAGGATTAAAACCAAATTGCTCAAAAATGGTTTGGAGCTTGTCCTTGAGATAATTTCTTCGAGCTATTTCATTAGCATCAAAATCTCTAGTTCCTTTTGGTGTTGCCGGTTTAATTGTCATAGTATAGAATTCCTACAAATATCCTTTATTTTCTTGAATCTATAAAATAGATTCCCATTGGCGATAGCGTTCCCCTTTGGTGATCTCAGCTCCTTTTTTAAGATAATTGTAGAGAAAAAGGTTCCTATTTCCTGGGTATTTTTTTGCACTTTTTAGAAAGGTGATTTTAGGATGTTCCCAATGTGCTTGTAACCAAGGCCATGCCTCGTTTTTTGTGAGGTCAATTTCAGAATGTTTATTGTCAATAATAATAACAGTTGCCACTTCCTTTTGCGTATGAAAGAGAAAGGCTTTATTGGGGCTAATAAATTCTAAATATTCTGCCTTATCAAACAATTTTTCCCACACTGCATCGCTAAAGGCATCAAGAAGTTGAATGATTTGGGGGGCATTTTCTCTCTTCAGTGCATCCCATGCCTTTTTATTGATTCCTTGGGTTGCTAAAAATTGTGCAAATTCAAAATGCAGAGGTTGTAATTGCTCTTCCGAAAGGCGATGGTATTTTGCCATAGTGCAGAAAAAAACCCGCCTTCGGGCGGGTTTAAATTTTATTCCGAAGCTTTTTCGGGTATCACTTCAAAAGGAAATTGGAATTCTACTTCACGGTGCAATCGAATAGTAGCTTCATATTTTCCGATGCGCTTAATTGTTTTTCCGGGAATGGTCACACCATTGCGATCTAATTCTTGACCTTGTGCAACAATGGCTGCCACCAAATCGGCATTGCTTATCGATCCAAAAAGTTTGTCACCGGCACCCACTTTAGCAGCAATCTTAATTTCTAATGCTTTTATACCATTAGCTACTTTCTCGGCTTCTTCAATAATTTTTTTCTCTTTAAAAGCCCTTTGTCTGAGGGTTTCTTCCAACACTTTTCTGGCTGATGCGGTGGCCATAATGGCCTTGCCTTGTGGAATTAAAAAGTTTCGGCCATAGCCATTTTTTACTTTCACAATATCATCTTTGAACCCAAGGTTTTCAATATTTTCTTTTAAGATAATCTCCATAATATTTTCTTTTCGATTATTTTAACATGTCACCCACATAAGGCATCAAAGCCAAGTGACGGGCTCTTTTGATGGCAACAGAAACCTTACGCTGATATTTCAACGAGGTTCCGGTTAGACGACGGGGTAAAATTTTACCTTGCTCGTTCACAAATTTCAACAAGAAATCTGGGTCTTTATAATCCACATATTTAATACCGCTTCGTTTGAATCTGCAGTATTTTTTTTGAGTGTTTGTGTCAATATTAAGTGGCGTTAAATAACGGATCTCTCCTTCTTTACGGCCTGTGTTTTGTTCTTCAATTTTAGACATCTTTTTAGGCTTTTTGGTTTAGTTTTTTCACTCGTTTTTCGGCCCATGCAATGGCGTGTTTGTCCAACTTAACCGTGAGATAGCGCATCACACGCTCATCTCGACGAAAAGTTAATTCCAATTCACTAATGGTTTCAGCGGAGGCACTAAATTCAAAAAGATGATAAAAGCCACTTTTTTTGTTTTGGATGGGATAGGCCAATTTTTTTAGGCCCCAATTTTCCTTGTTAGAAAGTTTCCCTTTGCGGCTGGTGATGAATTCTTCAAATTTTTGAACTGCTTCCTCTATCTGACTTTCCGATAGAACGGGATTTAAAATGAAAACAGTTTCGTAAATATTCATATCTAGTCGTTTATTTTAGGTTTGCAAAAGTAAGCCAAAGGATGCTTTAAACCAAAGCTTTTCTTTTTTTTTAGTGCAATTTTTTCTATTTTTGGATAACTAAATTTTATCATAAATTTTATAATGAACTTAAGTTATATCCTTGTTGTCCCCAAACCTCTAGAGCGCTTGCATCTCACCCAACTACTAAAAAAGATTGATGGTTTTACCCTTCAAGGAGAGTTTTCTAACGCAATTGATGCCTTAAACTATTTGAATTATAATGGGGTTGATGTCATCTTTTTAGCTTCTGATCTTCCTGTTTATAGCGGTTTTGAATTTCTGAAAAAGTTAAAAGATCCCGCAGACGTTATTTTGTTGACAAGCAACCCTGCAGATGCCCTAATGGCGTATTCTATGAATCTTTTAGATTGTATTACACCACCATATTCGGAAAAAAGGCTCACCCTTTCTTATCAAAAAATAGTTGATAAAAAACAATACCAATATTTAGTTGCCGATGAAAAAAACAAATTCATTGTTGTAAAAAGTAATCTTAAAACTGAAAAAATTAGGCTTGATCGAATTTATTGGATTGAGGCTATGGGAGATTATGTTAAGATCATCACACGAGAGAAAAAATTTTTGGTTTTGTCGACCATGAAAGATTTTTTATCCAAACTCCCTCAAAATCAATTTATACGCATTCATAAATCGTATATTGTTAATCTTAAAAAGGTATTGCATCACACCGCCAAATCAGTCCATATTTTAGGACATTCCTTACCGTTGAGTCGAAATCATAAAAAATATTTTGAATCCATCTACAGTAGCATTTAGTTTGGATCCACATCAATACTGATTCGAGTGGAACGAAAGGAGGTGATACTCTGAAAGCTTTGCTTTATTTTATACACCTTTCTTTTAGTATTGGAAATGGATTGATCCGGTTCAATTTTTAGGAGAATTTCTTTATGATAAAGGTTGCGAATTCTTGACACAGGAGGAAACATAGGCCCTAAAACATTAATTTCAAGAGTTTGTTTGAGTACATTGGCAAACCAATCAGCGGCTGTATTAACGTTTTGATAGTTTTTATTTTTAAACGTTATTCGAATCATTCTGCAAAAAGGTGGATAACGAAACTGCATACGTTCTTTAAGTTGTTGCTCCAATAATTGCGGATAATTATTCTGGAGCACCTGCAAAATGATAGGGTGTTTTGGTTGAAAGGTTTGTACCAATACTCGCCCGGATTTTTCAGCTCGGCCAGCTCTTCCTGCTACTTGGACCAACATTTGAAAACAACGTTCATGAGCTCTAAAATTTGGGAAATTAAGTAAGTGATCCGCATTGAGCACTCCCACTAGATGAACATTGGAAAAATCTAATCCCTTTACTAACATTTGTGTACCCACCAAGATTTGGGTTTCTTGTGCCGTGAATGCAGCAATAATTTTCTCAAAATCATATTTCCCACGCGTGGAGTCCCAATCCATTCGAGCCACTTGTACCTCGGGAAAAAGAGCTTCTACTTGAGTTTGAATTTGTTGGGTTCCCACCCCCTTAGTGTCTAAAGTAGGCATACCACAAGCATAACATTGACTGGGAAGTGGGGTGTGATAGCCACAATAATGACATTGCAGTTGATTGGTGGTTTGATGATAGGTTAATGACACATCACATTGGGTACATTGGGGGGTGTGTCCACAACTTAAACATTCCACCAGGGGAGCATAGCCCCGACGATTTTGAAATAAAATGATTTGTCCACCTAGCGCCAAAGCACTTTCCATGGCCTGAATTAAAGTATTAGAAAACACACCTTGCATTTGCTTTTTTCGAAAGGCATCGCTTAAAGAAACACATTCAATTTTAGGAAATTTTGCTTTTCCATAGCGCTCATTAAGTTGTACCCATCCATATTTACCAATGCTAACATTATGACTAGATTCTATCGTGGGTGTGGCAGAACCTAAAACTACTTTGGCTTCAAAAAGCTTGGCCATATATATAGCACTGTCTCGAGCATGATAGCGGGGTGCTGGATCAAATTGTTTGTAAGAGGTCTCGTGTTCTTCGTCAACAATAATTAGCCCCAAATTAGAAAAAGGCAATAACAAAGCTGACCTTGCCCCAACAACAATTTGGGACTGTGGTTTTTCCGAACAAATATTTTGCCAAATTTCGGTACGCTCTTCTAAGGAAAATTTTGAATGATATACACTTACCTTATCTCCGAATCGTGCTAACAAGCGCTGTACAATTTGTGATGTTAATGAAATTTCTGGCAGCAAATAGAGTATTTGCTTATTTTGGATTAAGGTTTCTGCTATCAATTCCATATATACTTCAGTTTTTCCCGAAGCAGTAACCCCCTGAAAAAGAACAACATTATTTTTTTCAAAGGAAGCTTTGAGAGCGTCTAAACTTTGCTGCTGAGCTATAGAAAGTGCATGTACTTTAGGAATTTTTGGATGAGCATATGCCACACGGTCTTGCTGTATCCATTTCTCTTCTAAAATACCCTTATCTACAAGGGTTCGAAGGACACTACTCTTCACCCCGGCGTGTTTTTTAATAGCAACCGTTGTTTGCCAATCGGTGGCAGAAAAAGTCATCAAAGAAAGGATAGTATCCATTTGTTTGGGTGCTTTTTGGAGTTGGTCTATCATTTTTTCTTGTGCCTCCTCAAGGTGATAGGCAGGAGCCAATCGTATATGACGAACTTTTTTTGGACGATATTTTGATGTGAGCCTTTGCTGAATTTCTAAAAAACCCATGTTCATTAACTTCAAAACAAGAGGCATATTATTTTTTCGATCCGTTATGGCAGCCAATTCATTTAAAGTCATAGAACGCTTTTCTAGGGCCTCACAAAGGGCATTTTGCGCAAGGGTCAAATCAAAATCGTTATAGGGTGGGTTTTGCGAGAGCATCACCTCTGTCTCACTTTCCAATAATAATGGGGCCGGCAAAGCCGCTTTTAAAATGACTCCCACAGAACAGAGATAATATTGACTCATCCATTGCCAAAATTGCAATTGCCTTTCAGAAATTAAAGGGCGTTCCTCAAAAACGAATAAAATATTTTTTGCTTCATAGGTTTGTGGTGCGCTTCCGTGCTTTTTTAGAACAATGCCGGTGTACCATTTTCGCTTTCCAAATGGCACCAACACTCTGTAGCCTGTTCCAATCTGTTCAAATTCTGTTGGCGAAAGGGCATAGGTATAGGGTTTTGGAAGTGGTAGTGGAAGTAAAACATCTACAAAAAAATGCATCTCAAAAATTCAATCGAGGAGTTTTTCAGTTCTCCTTTGAGACCTGTTTTTTAATCGAGATAGGGTAGCATTGAGTTCGAAACCCAAAAGCAAAACCGTTGCATTAATCCAGATATATAACAAAAAGATTAGCAAAGCACCAATAGAGCCATAGAGTTGGTTGTAGGTAGAGAAATTGTCAATATAAATTCCAAACCCATAAGTGGAGATCATAAACAAAAGCGTGGTCATTAAAGCACCTGGCGAAAAAAAGCGTGTTTTTCTTCCCTCTATGGTTCCAAAATAATATAAAATACTAACGGAAATGTAGGTCAAAAAACTGAAGAAAAGTCCTTGACCAATTCGAATCCAGTTGATTTCGCTTGGAATGAGCGAATTGAGGTTTTTAAGAATATAAAACTCAAAATAAAAAAAGATGATCACAGCAATCAATAATAAAAAAGCTAACAATACACTCACCCCTAGCGCATAGAGATACTGTCTAAAAAAATTGCGTTCTAGTTTGACATGATACGACACTTCAAAACCTACAAAAACAGAGGACACCCCATTGGCCGTGAGAAAAACGGAAAGTAAAAAAACAGAAGAAAGCAATCCGCCTCTGGGCTTATTTCTAATATCATTAAATATATCGCTAAAAAAACCTTGGGTTTCTGCAGGAATGAAAAGTTCCATGTAGCTAAGAACGGTTTCATCAAAATTTTGAATTGGAATGATGAAATCTATAAAAGGAATGAGATTTAAAATAAAAAGCAAGAAGGGAAATAAAGCCATAAAAAAACTGAAGGAGATACTCCCCGCTCTGGAACTCAACGTGCCCTTCACAATGCCAATGATATACATTTCTAAAAGGTCGTACAAAGAGAAATCATTAAACCCAGGTAGTTTGATAGCTTTAAAAAAGTCAATCGTCTTTTGAATGATGGGAATCTGCATCTTCATAAGACAAAGATAGGGGCTTCACAGCTTTGTTATTTCATAAATGGTCATAAAAATGGAATAGGTTCTTACCTTTGTGGCATGGAAATAGTGTTGCTATGTGTTGGAAAAACAGCGGACAAAGAGGATGAAGAGCAGTTACAGCATTTTCAACAACGGCTGAGCCGCTATGTCAACTTTCAATTGTTGAGCCTCCCTACCCAAAAAATAAATAAAAAAAATCAGATCCATTTTCAGCGAACCAAAGAAGAAGAGAGACTCCAGTCGCAAATCAAACCCCACGATTACGTAATTCTATTAGATGAAAGGGGTAAACAGTTTTCCTCTATAACTTTTGCACAAGAATTAGACAAAATACAGCATCTTGGGTGCAAACGTATTGTCTTTATTGTGGGTGGACCCTATGGTTTTTCTACTGGATTTAAACAGCAATTCCCCAAACATTTGGCCTTGTCAAAAATGACTTTTTCTCATCAAATGATTCGGCTCTTTTTTTGTGAGCAACTATATAGGGCTTACACCATATTAAACAATCATCCTTATCACAACGAATAAAATGAAATTAGTTTTTGCCACTCACAATAAAAATAAAATTAAAGAGATTGTGCCCCTACTTCCCCCCTTCTTTGAATTGGTTTCTCTAGACGATTTGGGTTGTCATGAAGAAATTCCGGAAACCGGAAAAACATTGGAAGAAAACGCCCTCATAAAAGCTTCCTACGTAAAAACCCATTTTGGTTTAAATTGTTTTGCCGATGACAGTGGCTTGGAAGTTTTAGCCCTTGGAGGAGCCCCAGGTGTTTATTCGGCTCGCTATGCCGGAGCATCAAAAAGCGATAGGCAGAATATTGATAAACTGCTTTCTGAAATGCAAAATATTACCCAAAGGGAAGCCCAATTTAGAACGGTAATTGCGTTACTCTTAAACAATAACAACTATTTTTTTGAAGGGATCGTTAAAGGTTCTATTTTAGACCAACCCCGTGGTCAAGGTGGTTTTGGCTACGATCCGGTTTTTAGACCGGAGGGCTATACCGATTCTTTCGGGATACTTCCCTCGGCTGTAAAAAATCAGATCAGCCATAGAGCTAGAGCTGTGACCAAAATGCTCGATTTTCTAAAAAGAAATTCACAATAATGCAATAAATCTTTGTGTTTATTCAAGTATTAGCGCATTTTCCATAATTTTATAGCATGAAGAAACGGTTTTCCTTTCTTTTTCTTTTAATGGTTTGCTTCGGCTACGGCCAAGAAACCTTCAAGGCTGTGGTCGAAAATGAAAGTACAGGAAGACCGCTGTCTAGTGTACATGTTTTAAATCTCACACAAGTGGTGGGTACCATCACAGATGCACAGGGCGTTTTTGAAATTCCTGCAGCAGCCAAAGACACACTTTATCTAACTTATCTAGGGTTTAAACCCCTAAAAATTGCTGTCACAAACGATATGGTAAAATTTGGTAACGCTATCTTTCAAATGACTGAACTTGCCTTTGCTCTAGAAGAGATAGTGGTCAAACCTTACCAACTCACCGGCTACTTAGATATTGACGCCCGTAACGTTCCCATCAATGCGGCTCAACGCTATCGCATTCCGGGCTTACCCAACAGCGGTTATGAAGCTCGAAACAATAATAAATCAGCTATTAATAAAACATTAGGAGCTCTTTTTAATCCTGCTGATTTTTTACACAATTTATTTGGAAAAAACCCCCAGCAAATGCGCCGTTTGAAAAAAATGCGAGAAGACGATGAAATAAAAAATCTTTTGGCCTCAAAATTTGACCGACAAGTATTGATGCAACTCCTTCAGTTAGAACGTGAATCTATTGATGAAATATTAATCAATTGTAGCTACTCTGATGCTTTTATAAAGCAAGCCAATGATCTCCAAATTTTAGAAGCCATCAGTAAATGCTATGAAGAATATCGTGTCCTTCAATTTTGAACAGTTTCAGGCTTTGTTACTTCAGCTAAAAGCCTCTCGAATAGACCGTCAAAAAGCTGCTGCTTATATTAAAAAACACCCCAAAGCTTTACTGCGATTGATAGATTGGGCCTTAACACCTAAAAGAAAAAGACTACATCAAGTAGCTGCATGGGTGTTGGAGTTTGTTTTGATCGAAAAAATAAGTTGGTTGCAGCCCCATTTTGATCTCTTTTTAAGAAAATTGCCCAAAGTAGAGTCTGAATCAAGTAAACGACCTTTGTCTAAAATACTGTATTATTATATACGATCTAAAACCCATTATGATCAATTAAGCCCCAAACAAAAAAAGAAAATTATTGCTCTGTGCTTTGATTGGATTTTATTGCCTAGCAAAACAGCAACATTAGCATTTGCTATAAAAATTTTAATACTATTACAAAAAGAATATCCTTGGATTACCGAAAATCTTCAACATTATTTTCAAAATCAGATGCCCAATCCTACCCCTGGGCTACGTGCAAGTTTGCGATCCATTTTTAAAAAATGATTTTGGAAGCCTTTAATTTCAATGTATCTTTGCACCCTAATTGAACATCATGTTGCTCACCGCATTAAATGCAATTTCTCCTGTAGACGGACGCTATAGATCCAAAACCAAATCTTTATCCCCCTTTTTTTCTGAGGAAGCGCTCATTCGCTACAGGGTGCGAATTGAAATAGAATATTTTATTGCTCTTTGTGAACTTCCGTTGCCCCAACTAGAAGGGTTTAATACTTCTCTTTTTGAAGACTTGCGAAATGTATACCAACACTTTAGTACTGATGATGCTTTGGAGGTGAAAAATATTGAAAATACTACTAACCATGATGTGAAGGCAGTTGAGTATTTTATTAAAAAGGAATTTGATAAACTAGGACTCCAAGAATACAAAGAGTTTATTCATTTTGGATTAACCTCTCAAGACATCAATAATACTGCCATTCCACTGAGTATCAAAGAGGCTTTAGAAAAAATTTACCGCCCAGGGTTAGAGGAACTTTTACAAAGTCTTGCAACTTTAGTTTCAGACTATGCAGATGTGAGCATGCTGGCACGCACTCACGGACAAGCTGCCTCTCCCACCCGTTTAGGAAAAGAAATTGCAGTGTTTCTTGAACGCATAAAACAACAGTTAATCCTTTTAGACCAACTGCCTCATGCAGCCAAATTTGGGGGAGCCACCGGTAATTTTAATGCTCACGTTGTGGCCTATCCCAACATAGATTGGAAAGCTTTCGGCCAGCGATTTGTTGAGCAAACCTTGGGACTGCATCATTCATTTCCAACCACACAAATTGAACATTATGATGCTTTTGCAGCTCTCTGTGATAATTTAAAACGGATCAATACCATTATCATTGACCTTAACCGTGACTTTTGGCAATATATTTCAATGGATTATTTTAAGCAAAAAATCAATCTGGATGAAGTGGGCTCTTCAGCCATGCCTCATAAGGTGAATCCCATTGATTTTGAAAATTCGGAAGGTAACTTAGCTATGGCCAATGCTCTGTTCACTTTTCTAGGGGCCAAGCTCCCAATTTCCAGACTGCAACGCGATTTGACCGACAGCACGGTGCTGCGAAATGTTGGCATACCCTTTGGCCATACACTTATTGGTTTTAAATCAACTTTGAAAGGTTTAGAAAAACTAGTGCTTTCCAAAGAAAAAATAGAGGCCGATTTAGAGGCCAATTGGGCAGTTGTAGCAGAGGCCATTCAAACTATTTTAAGGAGAGAGGGACACCCAAATCCTTATGAAACCTTAAAAGGATTAACTCGAACCCACGGCCCTATCACAAAGGAAATATTGATTGAATTTATTGATACCCTTGAGGTTTCTCAGGCTGTAAAAACGGAATTAAAAAATGTTTCGCCCTTTAACTATACAGGCATCTAAAGCGATTTATTTTTCCCAGCCTTTTTAAGTTGTTCTCCTCCTGGTAAATCCATTTTTTCAGTGAGCTTAGAAATTTGATTTAAATCAATGGCACCTTCTAAAAGCATGAGCACGCTTTCTACCTGCTTTCCACGAATCACAGGAGCACTCGCGCCCCCCGATTTATCGAAAGCAAACATTAGCAATTGTTCTACTAAATCTTCTTGATCACCTTCTTTCACATAAAAATGAATATCAGAATCAATATCTTTTACGGTCATTAATTCTTCTAGTTCCTTTTCAGAAACCTGCTGCTCTACCCACTGCATCATATCATCACTAATTGCTCCATTGGCCGAAACCAAAACTTTAAAATTACTGATGCTTTGCACCATTTTAAGAAACTCCGCAGCCTCGGGATCTGTACTAGAAATGCTCATTTTACCTAACATTTGAAACATTTTTGGACTAATGGACACATAGGAAACTTCTTCATTGTTGGCATATGCATCAAAAATGGATTGTGCTGGTAATACAAGAGTTCCTAGCAAAAAAAGGAGTACATAAGTTTTTTTCATAATCATTCTTTTATAAATTCTTTTGTGGTTTGATCCCAATAGTCTAAGTATTGAACAGAAGCTGTGCCTTTTTCCCAATGCTTAGACAATTGGGTGAAATTAGATTTAAAATCATTGTAAGCTTTTTGAACGGAGGCTTGATCCACCGATTCTTCAGCCGTTTTTGTAGCCTTTTTTTGGGTTAAAAACACCCCCCCTAATATTAAGAAACTAGCTGCAATAGCATAAGGAATCATAAATTTATACCCCACTTGTTTTGTTGGAAAAGGTTCTTTTTTAGCTTGATTAAAGTACAAAAACAAGGCTCTGAATTTTTCTAAATCGGTTTCCATATTTTTGTTTTCTAAATAAAAACGCCGAATAAGAAGCTCCTCTTTACGAGTGGTTTGGCCCTCAAAATATTGGTCTAACAAAAATCGAATTTGCTTAGAGTCCATAATTGTCAATTTTTAAAAAAGCGGTTCTGATTTTTTTTCTAGCTCGTGATAGATAGACCCTAATCGTGGCTTCAGGAAGATCCACCACAGATTCTATCTCTTTAAAACTATATTGTTCTATGTCTCTTAGTTGTACAATAATGCGTTCTTTTTCAGGGAGTTTATTTATGATTTTTGACACCCACTGAGTAGCATCCGCAAAATCAAGTGTTCTGGCTAGGGAGTTTCCTGAGGACAATTGTGGAACCTCTTGATTGGCACGGCCTTGCACTTGTTTAGATTTTAAACGATCCAAGCAATAATTTTTAATCATCGTATCACCGTAGGCCTCCAAATTTTTGAATTTGGCTCGATTGTGAGCATCCATTTGCCACAGTTTAGTGAGAATTTCTTGAGTAGCATCTTCTGCCTCTTCTTTAGAAACCAACAAACGTTTTGCAATTCGAAAAAGCTTGTTTTTCAGAGGAGGTAGGTCATTTAAAAAAGATTCTTTCAAGATCAATTGCATAATGCGTTAACTCTATTGATGAGACGAAGAAAACCATTTTTTGCAACAACAAATGTTAAAAATAAAAATAACTGATTAGGATTTTATACTTTTATGGGGTTAATTGCTAATGAAATTTGTAAATGAAGACGACCCACCCACTTTTGCACCTAACCTATTCAATCTTATTATTTATTTTCATTTTAGGTTGTACTAAAGAAGCCCCCGTAGAAGAAACCCCTTTGATAGATACCTCGGGTAGCAACCAAGACACCGATGATGTTGCCATAAGCCTAGAGGGTGATTTGCAAGTGAGTGATTTTATTTGGCAAGGACTCAATTATTTTTACTACTGGCAAAGTAGCGTACCAGACTTGGCCGATAGCAAACTCAATAATGATCAAACCTATGCGCAGTATATCAGCCAAAACCCAGAACCCAAAACTTTTTTTCAAAGTTTAAAACATGAAGATGACCGCTTTAGTGTTATAAGTGATGACTATGATGAATTCAACCAAATTTTGGATGGCACCCAAGCCAGCAACGGCTTGGAGTTTTCCTTGCTATATGCCTGTCAAAATTGCGAGGAATTGGTGGGTTATGTAAAATATATACTCAAGGACTCTGATGCCGCCACAAAAAATATTCAACGAGGCGATTTTTTTCTCGGGGTAAACGGCACCACGCTCACAGCAAGCAATTATGTTGATCTGCTTTTTGGAGAAAATTTGACATATACGCTCAACATGGCAGAAATTGTTGATGGCTCCCTAGTAGAAAATGGTGTGGAAGTAACATTAACCAAACAAGAAAATTTTGAAAGCAATCCTATTCAAGAAGAAGTAGTGATTGATGTTAACGGCACCCAAGTAGGTTATTTAATGTATAACCAATTTTTAGCTCGTGCCAATGAAAGTCTAAATGAAGCCTTTGGACGTTTCCAAACCGCTGGAATAACTGAATTAGTACTTGATTTGCGCTACAATGGTGGTGGCTCGGTTCAAAATTGTGTATACTTAGCCTCCATGATCACGGGTCAATTTAATGGCGATGTGTTTGCTAAACAAAAATGGAATTCAAAATTAGACAGTTATTGGGCAGATCGTGATCCGGAAAGTATTTATGACCGATTCACAGATCAAATTGATGGGGGTAATGCCATCAATAGCTTAAATCTTAATCGAGTTTTTGTTCTCAGCACCAATGAAACGGCTTCGGCCAGCGAGTTAATTATTAGTGGATTGGAACCCTACATTGATGTGGTCTTAATTGGCGAAGCAACAACCGGGAAAAATGTGGGCTCCATTACCGTTTACGATTATGTGGATAATGAAGGTACCAAAAATCCAGATCACAAGTATGTAATGCTTCCCATTGTTTTTAAAGTATCTAATAAAGATGGTTTTGCAGACTATGCCGATGGACTCCAGCCCGACATTGAAATTGAGGAAGACATTAAAAATCTAAAACCCCTTGGAAATAAGCAAGAACCCTTCTTAAATGCTGCTTTGGATGAAATTTCTAATTCAGATAAATCTCAAATTCCAAGTGCAGAGTGGACAAATAAGCTTAGAGTGTTAGACCCACTCACCCAAAGACGAAATATACTTTATGATGAAAGAATTAAAATAGGATTCTAAAAAGGCTTATAGCGTACTCCCAGAATAAAATTTCTCCCTCGAGTGGCATAGCCCTCAGTTTGTTCATATTCTTGATTGAATACATTGGTTAGGCTTGCATTTAGATTCAATTTCCATTTCGGGATAGCCTTTGTGAAACGAAAATCAAGAAGTTGATAGGCATCCAAAAGCGTTTGATTGTCTAAACCTAATCTTTTTCCTTTGGTTTGTAGGTTTATATTGAACTGAGCATGCTCATTAATTTGATATTGCCATCGGGTTAAGGTGGCATTCTTGGGCAAATAACGCAAATCTCCTGAAGGCGTGGTTACATAGGTGTATTTAAAAGTACATTTCAACTTTGCAGAAAAGATGGCATTAAAATCAAATTCAAGCCCCTCATACCAAATATTCTCGGGGCCATTTTGATAGCGATAAGAAACCAAGTCATAACGCAAGGCTTCGTTTTCTTG
>JBMYZB010000004.1:0-33508 GCA_049609945.1 Flavobacteriaceae bacterium | reverse complement strand
TTGAAAAGACGAAACATTACTAAAATGTCTAAGTAACTGGTATGGTTAGCAATAATAATACTGGTTTTTGTAAGTTTTGGAATAGTGTTTAAACGCTTTATCCAAAAACCACAACCCAACAAAACAAAAGGGGCCCAAATAGTTCTAGCAATCCAAAAGATAACTCCATACCCTCCTGGAAAAAAAAGGACAATGGCTAGCAATGGAAAAAGAACCAACACCGGAATAGCCGTTAGAAGATAGAACCAAATTCGCCATAAAACCAATATTATTTTATTCATTCATTAAATATATTTAATAATTAAATGGTTTATTTAAACTATTCTGATAAAATAATAATACGTTAACAATGCCCTTTGCTAAAGTGTAAAAATAGTTGTACTCCCAAAAGAGGAATCTTACCTTTACAAAAATTTTATGCCATGGCGAGAATTTTAACTGGAGTACAATCCACAGGCACTCCTCACTTAGGTAATTTATTGGGAGCTGTTTTGCCTGCTATTGCCCTTTCTAAGGCTGCGGGAAATGATTCTTTTATGTTCATTGCCGATTTGCATTCTTTAACTCAAATAAAAAATGGTGAACAGCTAAGGGAAAATACCTTTGCCACTGCAGCAGCTTGGTTGGCTTGTGGATTAGATATTGATAATACACATTTTTACCGGCAGAGTGACGTGAGTGAAGTTACCGAATTGGCCTGGTACTTAAATTGCTTTTTCCCCTATCAACGCCTCACTTTGGCTCATTCGTTCAAAGACAAAGCCGATTCTCTTGCCGATGTAAATGCCGGTTTGTTTTCCTATCCCATGTTAATGGCAGCAGATATTTTACTTTATGATGCTGAAATAGTTCCCGTAGGAAAAGATCAATTGCAACACTTAGAAATTACTCGCGATGTGGCGGCTCGTTTCAATCATCAAATGGGGGAAACCTTTGTACTACCAAAAGCAGAAATTCAAAAAAATGAACAATATATTCCTGGCACTGATGGTCAAAAAATGAGTAAATCAAAAAACAACACCATTAATATATTTCTTCCTGAAAAAGAATTGCGCAAACAAATCATGCAAATTATAACGGACAGTACGCCTTTGGAAGATCCCAAAGACCCTGATAGCTGCACGGTTTTTCAATTGTATCAACTTTTGGCCTCTCCAGAAGACACGAACGTTCTTCGCACTCGTTACATTGCTGGGGGCATGGGATATGGCCATGCCAAAACAGCTCTCTTTGAGTTACTTTTAGAACGTTTTAAAAAAGAGCGCAAAGCGTTTGAATACTATTGTCAAAACCCCGAAGAAGTTCAAATTGCCTTAGCCAAAGGAGCCCAAAAAGCAAAAATGGTGGCTCATAAAGTGTTGTTGCGTGTACGCAATAAAATTGGCTTTTAAAGAACTTCAAAAAATTTTCCGGGCAGAGCATTCACACAGCCTTTCATTTCTAAAGTCATTAAGACACTGGCCACAAAACGCACTTCCTTTTGCACCTTTGCTGCTATTGTATCTAAATGTTTTTTTTCACCGGGAGCTAAACAGGCCAAAACTTCTTTTTCTTTGGAGGTCAAGGCTACAAACAACTGTTTTTGAATGACTTTTTTGGTCCCTTTTTTTCGGAAATGCAGCGCATCTAAAAGTTGTTCTGGACAGGTCAATAGAGCCGCTTTGTGTTGCTTAATCAACAGGTGACAACCTTCGCTTTTTGGATCAGATATTCGCCCCGGGAGGGCAAAAAGTTCTCTTTCATATTATTGCGCCAAGTCGGGCTGTATTGATACTTCCTCCTTTCATTCCAGATTCAATCACAATCGTGGTGTGACCCAATCCGGCAATAATTCGGTTTCTTCTAGGAAAACTTCCTTTATCAAAAACCTCTTCAAATAAACAATCAGAAATGAAAGCGCCTTGTTGTTCTATTGAGCTACAATATTTACGGTGTTCTTTAGGATAAAGTTTATGAAAACCATGCGCCAAACAGGCAATAGTTTCCAAACCGTTATTTAGCGCCGCACGGTGTGCGATGATATCTGTGCCAAAGGCAAAACCAGAGCAAATGATAGGGTTATAGGGAGCTACTGCTTGAATAAAAGATTCGCAGTTTTTTTTCCATATGATGTGTTTTCTCTTTTACCCACCACGCTAATTATCTTTCGTTTTTTACGCCATTCCAATGATCCTTTAGTGAACAATAAAAGAGGGGCATAAGGGCAATGAGATAAGGTTTCTGGATAATCCTCATCAAAACAAAGTTTTAATTCGACCCTTTTCTAATAATGCAAGTTGCTTTGCTACAGCGGTTTTGTATTGTTTCCAAGATCGAATTGTTTTCAAAAAACGCACCCCTACACCATCTATGGCATTCCATTCTTTATCCGAAGCTTCAAAAATAGCTTCAGGGGTTGAAAAATGTGCCAGGAGTTTTTGCTCCTTTACGGGACCTATCCCTGGAAGGAAACGTAAATATAAACAAGCTTCTAAGCGATTAATTGAGGCGTAAATTTATTTCAACATAAGAAAATTGAGTTGTAAATCAGTTTCTTATAAAAATTAGTATTTTAGCGTTATGCTTTTATACCAGTGCATACAAGAATTACTGTATCAACATGAATGCGTGACTGTTCCCAATTTTGGAGCTTTTCTAACACGATCTAGTCAAGCCACCGTGTCTGTTAGTGGAAATTTTTTGCCTCCTCGTAAAGAAATTCTTTTCAATCGCCTTTTAGCCACAAACGATGGTATTTTAGCTCATTATTATGCTCAAAAGGAGGCTGTGAGTTATGAAAACGCCCTGCGGAAAATTGAAAAAGAAGTGAGCCTTTTGAAAAAGCGTTTACAAACACAAGTCTTGCGATTTCCAGGTGTTGGTGAAATGCAACTCACCCCAGATAAAAAAATGGTGTTTTCGCCCTTAGGAAAAATCAATTTTGATATTCATTCTTTTGGCTTAACGGCTTTTCAACGCAACCCATTAGTTACTAAGATTAAAACAGAACCCCCTAAAATTATTTCAATTATGGAAAATTCTACAAACGACGATTTGATGTTCCAACCGGAAGGAAACAGTGAAAACGAAAACAAAACCCCTTGGATGCGCTATGCCATTGTGGGCATTGTAGCCGTAGCTGTAGTGGCATGTGTTTATTATTTCGGAGAACAATATTCCACTTCAGAACGCTTAAAACAACAAGAGTTGGCTCAAGAAAAAATTAAAAAAAAGGTCCAAGAAGCTACCTTTGATCTCGGCACTTTAAAAACCGTTGCTGTTAATGCTTCGGCCAACCAAAGTGAGCCTACAGATGAAACCCCTACAATTGATTCTGATCAACAATACTATAGTATAATTGCTGGGTCTTTTCGTTCTTTAGAAAATGCTAATCGAAAAATTGCCGAACTCAAAGCTGAGGGTTATGACGCCGCTTTAGCCAAGTCTAGTCCTGAAGGTTTATATCGTGCTGCCTATGGGCGTTTAACTTCCAAACGTAAAGCTATGAACTTGCTCAGTTTTGTTAAATACGCCCAAGAGGAAGAAGCTTGGTATTTAGAAGAATAAGATATTACATTTGGTATATCCACTGTCTCGGATTTTGAGGTGTATTATTTTTAAACACGCTAAATTTTAGTGTTGATTTACCTGTTTGTGGGTTGGTGAAAACAGCGCCTATAACTTGTTTGGCAGCCACCTTTTCCCCTTTTTTAACATACACTTTTCCCAAGTCTTTATAGGCTGTAATATAACTCCCATGCCGAATCAAAACAAAAGGATTACTTCCTTTAAAAGTTACTATAGACATCACCTCCCCTTCAAAAACAGCACGCACAGGTGCATTGGGTTTGGTGGCAATGGTAACCCCATTACTCTGAATGATGGTTGTTTTTACAATAGGATGGGGCTGTCTTCCAAAACTTTGTGTTACCACTCCCTCTTCTAATGGCCAAGGCAGACGTCCCTTATTGGCTTCAAAATTAGCTGCAATCAATTGTGCTTCTGGAGTTAATTCAAAGCTATTAGTGTTTTTGCTACCTGCCGATTTATTGGCCGCTGCAATGGCCTCTCGTATAAGTCGATCGATTTCTTTGTCTATGGCGCGGGCTTGAGCTTGCTTCTTGTTGATCTGAGCTGCCAAACTTTTTTCTCTTCGCTGCAAGGAGCGAATCAACTCTTTTTGTTGTTTCTGATCCTTAAGCAGTGCTTGTAGTTGAGCCTTATTTTCTTCTACAATGGCTTCTAATTTAGTTTTTTGGGTTAACAATGTCTTATTTAAATCCTGTAATAGAAGCGTTTTCTTTGCAATGGCCTGTCCTTGCTTTTTTCTAAAGGCCACATATTGTTTTAAATATTGAATGCGCTTATAGGCCTGCAAAAAACTCTCTGAGGAGAACAAAAATAACAATCGACTTTGCAGGGATTTGCTTTGGTATGAAGCTAAAATCATACGGGCATAATCTTCTTTTAATATCTGCAGCTCTTTTCGCTGCTGGGCAATGTCTTTCTCATTGATCCGAACCCTACGGTTGATTACATTGGCTTGTTGGTTATTCACTCGAATCAGTTTTTCACGAACCGATAGTTTTACGGCAATGTCTTCTGCCTCATTCAGCACTGTCTTTTTTTTCTTGCTATTGCTAAAAAGTAATTGATTAATCTGTTTAATCTCCTTTTGCAAACGCTGTTTTTGTTCTTCAAGCTTTTGCTGTCGGTCGGTTCGGGGGGTTTGAGCCGCTGCATATAAAGAAAATAAAAGAAATAATCCAACGGTTTGCAACCCCACTCTCATAAGCGTAATGCTTTATAGCCTTTAGGTATTTCAAAAGGAAAGGTCAGTTGATTGGGTAAGGTGATGCGAGAAAATTCTAATACCACTTGTCTCAATTGTGATCCATCAAATAAAGAAAGATGTATTTTTTGAGGAAAATATTGATCATTTACACGAGTGTGATTTTCATAATTGATGGTTAAGGTCTGTGCTGTTCCCGGGACTAAAATGCGTTGTTCTTTAAGTAAAAAACTATTGCTGTCAAAAAATAAGGTGAGTGCTACAGAACTCTTATTATTTTTGGGCACCAGCACATAATCAGTGGGGTGGGAGATCAATTTCCAACCGCCCTTTTGAAGAGATAAAAGCGGCTTCCCTAATAGGAGCTCTTCTATTTGTTTATAATCTAATTGTGTATTTAATGGCTCATTGATCAGATCAAAGTTGCCTTCAAAATAATTTTTTTGAAATTTTTCATAAAAAGAAACCCCATCAGGTTCAATTAAAATTTTAGCTATGGGTACTAGCATGGTGGCACTCATCCAAATTTTTTGTTGATGAGCCATACGCAATTGTAAAACCACCTGCTGTTTTCTTTTGCCATCATTATATTGGGCTTTAATGCGAGCCGTGAGCTTATTGATTTTAGGTTGAAGCCTTACTAACTGATTTGTTAATGCGGCAAGCTCCACATTTTTTTTGGGCACATCGGCTGGAAAAATTTTGGTCGATTTACATCCCTCCAAAAAAAGGAGGCTTGTTAAAACGGAGGCACAAAAAAGGATCTGTTTTGCTTTCATTGGGTTGTCATTTGGTGCCAGTACTTCCAAAACCACCAGCTCCTCGTTCAGAATCTGTCAGAGAGGCTACCACTTTCCATTCTATTTTTTCGTATTGAGCCACCACCAATTGGGCAATGCGCATGCCCGGTTCAATTTCAAAGGACTCTTTTGAAAGGTTGACAAGAACCACACCAATATCACCTCTGTAATCAGCATCTATTGTTCCGGGGGCATTGAGCACAGTAATGCCGTGTTTGGCCGCCAACCCACTTCTGGGCCGCACTTGAGCTTCATAACCATCAGGCAAGATAATGGACAAGCCTGTGGGAATAATTTTACGCTCTAGGGGTTCCAGCTTGACCGATTCTGTTAGATACGCCCGTAAATCCAAACCCGCAGCTTGTGCTGTACCATAAACAGGCAACTCATTGGTGCTTTGGTTTTTTACTGCAACCCGAATCATAAGGGTAATTTTTAGCGTTAAAAATACAAAATGAATTGGCGGCTAAAAAACTTTGCTCAAGAGTTATCCTGCAATTATTAACCGTTTGCCTTTACAATTAGTCGGCACGCTCGCCCTCTTTGCAGTCCCCCACTTTTTCCCAAACTTCATCTTTGGCAACAATTAAAGTGTCTCCCCCAGGTAAAAGAAAAGTGATTGGTTAGACATATTCAAAACAGAGTGCCTCTAACTCTACTGAGCCATTGGCTTCCAATTCGCTTTCATCGCTTAGCAATTGTACGCCACTGTTGTTAAAATATACTGGAGATAAAGCTCTGTTTGTCAAGTTTTGTTGTTCTTGAAATAGCATTACTTCAAAGCCTTGATCGGTCACACTATAGGTTCTGTTAACTGAGCTGGAGGGATACTTCTTTTTTAAAATATCCTTACTCTTTTTCGGCAGTTGGTTTTTGTTGATGATCACTTTGTTATCGGCGTTTTTGATCCGATCAATTTTAGCCTTATCCACTATTGCTTCTTCCAATTCTGTGGTGGCCACTTCCGGGCTGATAGTATCTTCTTTATTACAAGAAACCGCCAAGAGTCCAATAAAGAAAAATACGTTGTAAAAATTTGTTTTTTCATGGTAGAATAATTTTGGGTTTAACATGATTTACACTTATAATACCGAAGTCAAGATTAGAAAACCCTCAAATACGGTATCTTTTTTTAAGTTCTGCGATGGCAGTCAATAAAAATTGACTATTCGCAACAAAAACCCATTGTGTAAATTAACCGTTTAAAGCTTCGGCACCACCTACAATTTCAAGGATTTCATTGGTAATGGCAGCCTGGCGGGCTTTGTTGTAGGTTAATTTTAACTGGTCTCTCAATTCGGTGGCGTTGTCTGTGGCCTTATGCATGGCCGTCATACGGGCACCGTGCTCTCCAGCAAGAGAATCTCTAAGGGCTTTAAACAATTGCATCTTTAAAGATTTTGGGAGTAACTCAGTTATGATTTCTTGCTGGTTAGGTTCATAAATATAATCCCGCGCTTGGGTTTCGGTTGTTTCTTTATGAACTATAGGCAAATAATCTTCAATATTTACCACTTGAGTAGCCGCATTTTTAAATTGATTGTAGAGCAACACCACTTTATCATAGTGCCCCGCCGTATAGTCTTCCATAATTTGTTGAGCCACTTCAGCCGTTTGGGCATATCCCACCGACTCCAGAAGGGTGTTATAGTTTTCTTTAACGGTTAAGGATTTTGATAGTATATCATTGCCTTTTTTTCCAATAGTGATGACCTCCACGGTGGCATCGGCAAATGCTGTTTTGGCTTGATGCAGAGCTGCTTTAATAATGTTGGCATTAAAACCGCCACATAGTCCTCGGTTGGAGGTAATGGCCACCAAAAGGACTTTTTGGATAGGCCGCACTTGGGTGTAAGGATTTTTTTGATCCCCTGCATCTGCACTGCTCAAGTTTTGAATAAGAGTGGTGAGTTTATTGGCATACGGCCGCATGGCTGTTATGGCGTCTTGTGCCTTTTTCAGCTTGGCTGCAGAAACCATTTTCATGGCACTGGTAATTTGCATCGTTGAAGATACGGAGGCAATGCGATTTCGTATTTCCTTTAAATTCGCCATAGTGTATTAAAATTGAGCGGAAGTTTCTTGAGCTACAGCGTTAAGCACATCAAGAACGGCATCGGTAAGTTTTCCTGCTTTTAGCTCTTGAAGGGTTTTCTTGTGTTTTTTTCGCAAGGTGCCCAAGTATTGTTTTTCAAAACTTTTCACCTGATCCACAGGTACTTTCCGTAATAAATTTTTAGACCCGGCATAAATAATGGCCACCTGATCTTCAACCGTGAACGGATCATTTTGCGCTTGTTTTAAGATTTCAACATTGCGTTTTCCTTTTTCGATCACGTTTAAGGTGGCCGCGTCCAGGTCAGAACCAAATTTGGCAAAGGCCTCCAATTCTCTAAATTGAGCTTGGTCTAATTTGAGTGTTCCGGCCACTTTTTTCATTGATTTAATTTGCGCTGACCCCCCCACACGAGATACGGAAATACCCACATTAATGGCAGGGCGCACTCCAGAGTTAAAAAGATCAGCTTCCAAGAAAATTTGTCCGTCTGTAATAGAAATTACATTGGTTGGAATATAAGCCGATACGTCTCCCGCTTGAGTTTCAATAATGGGCAGTGCCGTGAGTGAGCCACCACCTTTTACTTTGTCTTTTAGTGTAGCTGGAAGATCATTCATGTTTTTAGCAATAGCGTCATCTGCAATCACTTTGGCTGCACGTTCTAACAAGCGCGAGTGGAGATAAAATACGTCTCCGGGATAGGCTTCCCGTCCAGGAGGTCTTCTCAATAATAGAGAAACCTCACGATAAGCCACCGCTTGTTTGGACAAATCATCATAAATAATCAAAGCTGGCCGGCCTGTGTCTCTAAAATATTCTCCAATGGCAGCCCCCGCAAAAGGTGCATATACTTGCATGGGAGCTGGATCAGAAGCATTTGCTGCAACAATGGTGGTGTAAGCCAGAGCACCTTTGTCTTCTAAGGTTTTGGCAATGGCCGCCACCGTTGATGCTTTTTGACCAATGGCCACATAAACACAATATACTGGTTCTCCGGCATCGAAAAACTCTTTTTGATTTAAGATAGTATCAATACAAACGGTTGTTTTTCCTGTTTGTCTATCACCAATAACCAGTTCTCGTTGTCCTCGTCCAATCGGGATCATGGCATCTACAGATTTGATTCCGGTTTGCAACGGCTCGTTTACGGGTTGTCTGAAAATAACCCCAGGTGCTTTACGTTCCAACGGCATTTCAAACAGTTCGCCTTCAATGGGTCCTTTTCCATCTATGGGGGTTCCCAATGTGTTCACCACACGGCCCACAATGCCTTCACCAACATTGATAGAGGCAATACGTTGGGTTCTTTTTACGGTGTCTCCTTCTTTTAATGCTTTTGAGGGGCCTAAAAGGACTACCCCCACATGGTCTTCTTCTAGGTTGAGTACCATGCCTTCAAGTCCGCCGTCAAAAACCACTAATTCGCCATATTGCACATTGGTTAATCCATATACACGTGCAATTCCATCTCCCACTTCAAGCACTGATCCCACTTCATTCAAAGCGGTTTCACTAGAATAGCCTTCGAGTTGTTGTTTTAAAATAGCTGAAACTTCAGCCGGATTTACATCTGCCATGATTATCTATAATTTTCTCTATTTTTTTGTCATTAAGGCCGTTTTTATGCCTTTTAATTTTTGTAAAACGCTTGCGTCATATTGCATATCACCTAAGGTTAAAATAAATCCCCCCAAAATGGCTGGATCTACTTTATTTTCCAATTTTACTTTTTGTGTTGTTATGCTTTTCGCTTTTTGCAAAACTTCCTTTTCTAAGGCAGCGTTTAAAGGAACAGCCGTGATCACCGTTGCGGTGAGTTGTCCTTGCTTTGATGCATAAAGGTGATGATATTGCTGGGCAATTGCGCCCACAATAGAAAGCCTGTTGTTGGAAGCCAAAACAATCAGCAATCGCTCAAAGGCTTTGCTGTGTTTAGGCATCAATTTAATGAGCGTTTCTTTCTTGACTCCGGCCGGAAGGGTTGGGTTCTCCAAAAAAAGGGATAGATCTTCATGTGCTTCCAATAAAGATTGAACCTGTGCTAGGTCTTGAGCCAAAGGCGCAGGGTCTTGGGCTGCAAACTTTAAAGCAGCCTTGGCATAACGTGAAGCAGCACGACTCATTCTCATAATCCCTTATTTTAGATCGGTTTCTTTAAGGAGTTGATCCACCAATTTAAGTTGCTGATCTTTATTTTCCAATTCCCTTTGAACCACCTTTTCGGCAATGTCCATGGCAATAACAGCCACTTGATTTTTAAGCTCATTAACGGCAGCACGTTTTTCATTGGCTATGGCTTCTTGGGCTTGTGCTAGGATTTTTTGGGCTTCGGTTTGAGCCTCTTTTTTTGCTTGATCTACCAAATCGGCGCCTGCCTTACGGGCTTCTTTTAAGAGGACCTCACGTTCTGCACGTGCCTCTTTAAGTACTTTTTGGTTATCTTCTTGCAAGGCTTCCATTTCTTTTTTGGCTGCTGCTGCTGACTGCAAAGCGTCTTTAATAGACGATTCACGTTCATTAACCGCATCTAAAATGGGTTTCCATGCATATTTTTTGAGCAATAAAATTAATCCAATAAAGATCAACGATTGCCAAAAAAACAGCCCAAATGAAAACTCACTAATTAATTTTTCCATGGTTTAAGCGTTTTATTTACAAGGTTCAAATGTTCTTGTTGGCCAAAGCGTACGCAATGGCTTAGGATACTGCAAACAAGGCTGCAAACCCAATTCCTTCAACAAGTGCAGCGGCAATCAACATTGCGGTTTGAATTTTTCCGTAGGCGTCCGGTTGACGTCCAATAGCTTCCATAGCACCTCTACCGATATTTCCGATACCGATACCGACACCAATTACAACTAAACCTGCTCCTACAATTACTGGAATTTCCATATTTATATTAACTTAAATTAAACATTCTTTTTAATGATTCTCGTGTTCGTGTTCTTCTACAGCAAAGCCAAAATACAAGGCTGATAATACTGTGAAAATATAGGCTTGTAATAAAGCCACTAAAATTTCTATAATCGAAATGGAAAAAGCCAACACAAAGGAAAGGCTTGATCCTAACCAATTTTTAAAAATAAAAATCAGGGCAATCAAACTCATTAACACAATATGTCCTGCCGATATGTTGGCATATAGACGTATCATTAGAGAAAAGGGTTTGATAAAAACGCCTAATAATTCAATGGGAGCTAAGGCAAATTTCATAATGGTGGGTACACCAGGCATCCAGAAAATGTGCTTCCAATAATCTTTTTTAGCCGTTAGATTTGTGATCACAAAAGTGATTAAGGCCAAACATAATGTAACTGCAATATTACCTGTAACATTGATTCCCAATGGAGTGAGTCCAAAAAGATTTAAAAACCAGATAAAGAAAAAGAGCGTTAACAAATAGCTCATATATTTTTTGTAGTATTTTTCTCCTATATTGGGAATGGCAATTTCATCACGCACATAGAGCACGATGGGCTCAAAAAAGCGACCCATGCCCTGTGCCACTAATCCGTTTTTACGATAAGATTGTGCCAAACCTCTAAAGAGGAAAAACATAATAAGCGCAGTTACCATTATGCTTACAACACTTTTGGTAATCGAAAAGTCCAAAGGGGCTTCATTAGTGGCATGGTGATTTTCATCATAGGTGATGGTTCCTTGCGCATCTGTTTTATAGATTTTACCATGATCAAGGGCATAAAATTGATTGTCCACTTGAGCCACTGTTTCGCCATGATGGAAGGCGGATGAAGAAAATATTTTTAATCCGTTATCCCATAAAATAACAGGCAGAGGAATCCCGAAATGTTTCTTTTTTCCTGTCTTTTCGTCCGTATAACTTAAAAGATTGAAATCATGCGAGTCTTGAAGGTGATGCATAATGTAGGCTCTAATTTCTGCTTTCAAATCCCCCTTGCTTTCCTCTAGTGCTTTTTCTGCTGCCGAAGCCACAGTTAGGGTCGTAAAGAAAAAAAATAAAGTCTGCTTTAGATGCTTGATCGCCATAAAGATGGTGTTCTATTCTTTTAATAAGCGCTGCAAATGTAATGCATTAGTAGAAATTAAGAAATTGTTTTTGCCCTTTTTTGCCTTTTTATTTTTAGTGTTCAAAAGGGGGGCTTTTAACACCCTTTTTTTACTTGATTTAAAGGATTAGTGCTACTTAGAATTAAAGCGTACAAATGCAAAAATTTCTAACAATAAGGCCAAGAAAAATGGAATCATCAATGTGGATTTTTGAAATTCTTCAAAACCAAAAATTTTACTCCACTTTGAAACAAATAGAAACCAAAGCACAATTCCTTTAAGTGCTACACTGCTCAGATAAAAGCCAAACACTCCTTTTTTCACTACAAAAAGAGCCCGATATAGCCCCAGAATGGGAACGGCAGCCAGAAGGGTATTTACTCCATACAGCACTATTAGCTCCATCACATTTTGGGTTCCAAAGTTGCAGTGCAGCAAAAAAGCAATAAACATCACGCCGCTTAGTGGAAGCAAATGACCCGCCAGGACACTAATTGTTTTCATTCTAAGTTTTTGGTTTGCTTAATGATTAGGAAAATAACACAACACATGCCTAAGCACCCCGCCACTAAAGTATAAATGGTATTTGATGCTTGTTGCTTCGCATCAAGCCACTGACCCCCTTTTATAAATATAAACATAATGAGGGCAATTTGAAAGGCGAGGCCTGAGAAAATCAACCAACGATTAGGCTGTTTTTTCACTATTGTCGTATAGAGACTTTATATTATCTGTGCTGTTTTTCATGGAACATTTTGCATTAAAGGTAGCTCCTGATGCTACCACCAATTTGCCAATCGTTACTTCGCCAATAACCACACTTTCCGATTTTAAATTTAAGGTGTCTTGAGCATTGAGTTTACCTTGAAAATTTCCTTCAATGTCAGCATTTAAACAAGCCACATCACCCTTTACGCTGGCCCCTTTTCCAACGATGAGTTTACCCTTGGTATGAATATCTCCTTCCATAGTGCCGTCAATGCGTATATCTGATCGGGTTTTGATACTTCCCTTTATGTGGGTTGATTTTTCAATTCGGCTGTAGTTTCCATGGGTGTCACTTGTTTTCATATCTACATTATTTGATCCACGTTTTGTTTTTTTGGTAATCTCTATACGTAGCACTCAAAGCTACAAAATTATTCCTTTGCCTGAGTTCTTGTGTTTGTTCGGTTGTTTCCTCAAGCCAAGTTTCTATTTCTACCGGGTCAAAAATTCCGTGTACAACCACAAACGTGGTTTTGTGGTCATAAGGGTCCACACTAACTTGCCATTTTTGTCGGCTTTGTTTTAGTGATTTTTTTAGTGCCTCATTGAAGAGAATCAATTGGGTTTTCTCGCTTTTATCAAATGGAAAAATCCATTTATAATTTTTAAAAACAGGGCCTTTTTCGGTTAGGTTTTGTGAGCTTTCAATTTGACTTAATAAGCTTTGAGCATGTTTGCCTTCGGCAAGGGTACCATAAACATCGGCCACCCTGATCAATTCTTCTTTCCAAGCAGCAACACCCTGCAAACGCCCCACCGTATTGGCTTTTAGAAGAGCCACCTTGGGAGCAACAACAGAACCACTAAACAAAACTTCCATGGTTTCTATCGTTTTTAAAACTTCTGAAAATTGTTGTGCCTCAAAAAGTCTGTAAGCGTTTTCAAAAAGACGGCTTGGGGTTTTTAGTTGACTATCGTCATAATTTTGTGGGTCTGATAAAAATGTTGCAAAGGTGCTTTCTGGAAAATTTTGAATGAGTTCGTCTTTATACTTATTTGCTTTGGGGATATCCCTGTTTTCATGGACTTTATAGAGATGATAGAGTGCTTCAACCCGCTTTTTATTTGTTGGGTTGCGGCGTAAAAATGTCTCCAAATGCTCCACTGCCATTTCAATTTCATCAAATTTTTCTTTATAAATTAATCCTAATTGAAGATAGGCGTTTTGATTTACATTTTTGATACTGTCTTTTGCTACTTGGGTAGTTGGCAATTTTGAAGCCATTGCCTCAGGACTAATAATTTCAATTTCTTTTTTTGTTTGAGTTTTTACCTGGGTGGTGTCGGTTGCATTTAAAACCGTTTTTAAATCTGCCGTTGTGCGCCAATTATCTGCATTAGGACGTGTGCCCCAACGCGCTAAGAAATCTTGTTTCCCGAGCACCAATAAATTAGGATTATAAAAATAAAAGGCTTGTTTTTGCTTGCCAAACAAAGGGTTATTATTCTTTTTAGTTTCTTGTGCTGCTGCTTTGAGTGCCGCCTCTTTTTCAGCATCTAAAAAGGCTTCAAAAAAACGAATTTGTTCGTCATAAGAAAGGGCTAATAATTGCAACACACTATCCGTTTTTTTCTTTTGAGTTTCATATAATAAAACTTCCGAAAGGTTGTCTCGTTTTCGAATGAGTCTTTTGGCGGTAAGTTCATTTGGTTTATATAATGGAATCAAACTGTCCAAATAAGCTCCGGCTTCCACATAAGCTCCCTTTGCAAACATATAATCGGCCAAATCTGTGTAGTTTGCTTTTTTTGTGTAGGGGTCAATACCAGGCGCATGTAACGATTGATTGAAGGAAGCAATGGCTGCTGAGTCAACTCCTTTTTGGCTGTAAAATTGGCCTAAGCCTCTGTAGATGGCATGAATGTAGGGTTCATTTTCATAGTTGCCCAGCATTTTTAAAAGTTTGTTAACCACTTGGGCAGAATCATTTTGATACAGCTGACTTCTGATTTGGGCATTGATAAATAAATTTCTTGGAGATTTTCGTTTTAGATCCAACAACACATCATATGCCCACCGGGCAGAATCTAAATTGCCTTTTTGTTCATACAGTTGAGCAAGCACAAAAAGGGAACGCCCACGTTGCTTTTTTTTGGGGTGGTGCATCGCTGCTCTTTTAATGAAGTATAAAGCCGAATCTAATTTTTTAAGGTTTAAATAAGCTTCACCAACAGTGACATTGGCAAAAGCAAAAAACTTGTTTTTAGACGAAAGATCTTCAGCCAGTCCTTTCAAATTCTGAATGGCAATGGCATTGTTATTTAAGCGCATATTCGTTCGCTCACGCCAAATACGTCCTTCCACAAAAGTTTTATAATCCGCTTCACTTTCCAATAAAAAATTAAATGCTTCTAAAGCAGGAAAAAATCGACGATCAAAATAACGTGCCTTGCCCAAAAGCAAATAGGCTTCATCAATTTTTCTGTTGCGTTGCTGCCCATCGATGTTCATGGAATGCTTTTGGATGGCTTTCACTGCTTTTTCTTCTGCGCGGGCAAAACCAGGCACTACGGTGGAGGCATTTACATCTTCGCCCAACAGGCTTATGGGTTCTAAAGGAAGAATTTCAAAAAAGTTCTCGTCATGTGCCTGTTTTAATATTGAAGATCCCACCTCAAAGGCTTCTTGACCATTGAAGAGCACATTAAATTTTGTAGTAAGGGTGTGATATTCCCTACGGAAAAGCCCATCTTTTGTAGTGGCACAAGCTGTGAAAATTATGCTCGCCAAAAACAAACCCACTAAACTAATTTTTCCACTCATGCCTTGGCATCTAACATTATAACTTTCAAACGGCTGTTTTAGTATATCAAAATCAATTTCTTTATTGCGTCCATTTCATAATCCTTGTGAGTTTAATACCTTTGCGCAAAAAGCTATGTCAAAAATGTATGCTTTGGAGGTGTCCCAATTAGAACAAAACACGGCAGATGCGGTGGAAGTAAGCCTATTGATACCTAAGCATTTGATTTCTACCTTTCAATTTAAAGCTGGACAATACATCACACTTGAAAGCATCATAAACGGCCAAGCGGTTAGACGCTCCTATTCTTTATGCGCTGCTCCACACGAAAATCTTATCCGAGTAGGGATAAAAAAAGTGGCCGGTGGTCTTTTTTCCTCTTATGCTAACGACACATTGCAAGTGGGAGATACCTTGAACGTTGGAGCACCCGAAGGGCGATTTATTTACCTGCCTGAAAAAACTCCAAAAACCATAGCTGCCTTTGCCGCTGGAAGTGGCATTACCCCCATTTTGTCGATAATAAAAGAACATTTGACGGCACACCCCAAAAATCAATTCCATTTGGTGTATGGCAACAAAACTCCAAAGCAGACCATGTTCTATGAAGCGCTGCAAAATTTACAAGCCAATTTCCCTACCCAACTTTCTATTGTCTGGGTTTTTAGTCAGGCGCGTGAAGACAAGGCACTATTTGGTCGCATTGATACGAGGGTTGTAAATTATTATCTCAACCTATTTAAAGCCTCTGCCGAGGCTTATTATTTGTGCGGTCCAGAGGGTATGATCAACACCGTCTCTCAAACCCTTCAAAGCGGTAATATTGCTACAGATAAAATTTTTACAGAATTATTTTTTGCTGCAACCACACCTGTGGCAGCTGCATCATCAGGAGAAGTTTCGATCACGGTCATTCACGATGAGATGAACACCACCATAACGTCTAAACAAGATATTACCCTCTTAGATGCTGCACTCAAAGCCAAGCTGGATGTGCCCTATTCTTGTAAGGGTGGCGTATGCAGCAGTTGTATTGCTCGCATCAAAATGGGAAAAGCTGAAATGCAAAGTAATCAAATTCTCACTGATTCAGAAGTGGAGGAAGGGCTTATTCTAACTTGCCAAGCCTTACCTCAAACCAATGAACTAACAGTGGACTATGATGACGTGTAGCCCTTCTTTTCCCCCAACACTTCAAGCACTTTTTCAATCACGGTTTTTGGTTGTAAACTCCGAAAAGCATTTTCATAGCCTTCAGGAATCTTATTTCCAAATACCGAGGTTGGAATTTTAGGATATTGTTCACGATTTAAAACCAGTTGATTTTCGTTTGGTTGCCGAAAGGGTTTAAAACCCAAAAAGGGATGAGTCATACCCCAAAGGGTCACAACGGGCAAACCAAAATTTGCGGCCAAATGACCGTTCGCCGAATCCATAGCTAACATTACGTCCAAATAGGGCATTAATTTGAGTTGGATAGCCAAGGGTTGTTTAACCACAGAGTAGACGTTTTTATAAGCCGCTTCCCACCGTGACATTTGTGCTTCTTCTTTTGCCCCGCCGCCAAACAAAAGAACTTTATGGTCTTGTTGCAAATATGCAACCACTTTTTGCATTAAATCTAATGGATAGCATTTGCCTGGGTGAGCCGCAAAAGGAGCAATGCCAATCCACTTATTGTTATCCAGGGCTATGCCCTCAAGAACAAATATTCCCTTTTTTAGGGGTAGATCAGGAAAGATGTGCTTGCTTAAATCAATAGGGTAGCCCAATTGGCGAAACACATCGGCATAGGCGTAATGAACGGCTGCTATAGGAGAAAATTTTTTATTTATTGGACGGGTTAATGCGCGTTTATCTCTTCTGTTTTTATTAATGGATTTTACCTTATATCCAAACCCCTTGAAAAATAAACCTAAAAGCCTGGAACGCAATACATAATGCATATCGGCAATAGCGGTACTATTTTCCTTTCGTAAATTTTGAAAAAGAGACCAAAGTCCCTTTACTCCATTGTCCTTTTCGGGGTCAAAAACGAGAAAATTTATGTCCTTAAATACGGTAAAAATAGGTTCCATTTTGGCTCGGCTCAAAAGGCTCAGTTGCACACTTGGATAGGTCTGTTGAAATACCCGAATAACAGGCACCAACATGGCCACGTCGCCAAGCGCCGAGAGGCGTATCACCAAAATATGGGCTTGACGTGTCACGAAAGATCGCGCTTTTGTTGTTGGTACAGCACTGGATTTAAAGTCTCATCATTATACATTTTCATTTGCTTATATACCTTCATATATTTTTTTCCGGTGGCAAGGTCATCCAACAACTGATCGATGGCTTGACCCAAATCTTTTTGTTGAGCTAAAAGAATTTCATTTTTGGCTGCACAAGCTTCTTTATGAGCCTTAGAAGCTATGGGGCGAATCATTTCTTGTTGCATATGATATATTTTGAGCACCAAAATGGACAATCGATCAATGGCCCAAGCCGGGCTCTCAGTATTGTGTGTGGCCATTTTTTGTTTTGGTATGCTGCTAAATTGGGCTAAAAAATAATCATCTAGTGCTTCCACAATATCTGTTCTAGCTTGATTGGAGGTATCAATTTTGCGTTTGAGTTGTAGGGCATCTAACGGCTCAATATTGGGGTCTCTAATAAGGTCTTCATAATGCCATTGAATGGTGTCAATCCAATTCTTTTCATACAAAAGGGCTTCAATACTATTTGGTTTGTAGGGGTTGTTTAGGGGTTGTTCCACTGTGTCTAAAAGGTGGTAATGTGCCACAACTTTTTCAAAAAGGGCAATGGCTTTGGAACTAAATCTTAAAAATGGTTTTGGTTTCATAAAATAAAAATACGTGTCAAAATGCCTCCCACAAAAATAATACCTAAGAGTGTGTTTATAAGTCGATCCGATTGCATCTTCATAAAAACATGACTAATCAGCAAAACAGTTGGGCAGAAAGTCCAATCCCAGCGGCTGTAGGAATCATGTGTAAATAAAAAGCCCAAAACTAATGCGGATAACACCCAAAGTAAAAGGCCAAAGGTGATCTGAAGATCCAATCTAGGCTTCTTTAAATTTTCTTTTCCAATCACAAGAAACAAGCTCATAAGTATGAAAAAAAGCCAAATAAAATCGGCAAAAGAATTTGTTTTTATATCCCAAGGGCTAAACACCCATGGCCACTTTAAAATTAATGCCTCGTGCGCCCAATAGAGGCTTAATGTGGTAAGAAAAAAAGGAACCAAGACCAACGGCAGAATAAAAGCGATCAAAGTTTTGAGTAAGAAGAGTTTTCCTAATACAAAAAAGAGATAAAGAGGCAGAAGGAAAAAAAAATGTGTTGCATCATAAAAAATGAGTAAAACGCTAACTAGGGTTAAATTAAAAATAGTGGAAACTTCAATGCCTTTTTGCACCCTTACCATCTGATTAAATACCCAAAATAAAACGCCAGCTTCTATAAACATAGAAACACTTGTGTTTTTAAAAGGAAACCATAATAACGCCAATCCAAAAAGGAGAAGGGGGAAACACTTAAAATAACTTAACTTTTCTTTTTCTTCAACCCCAATCATAAAGTAACAAAGCAACTGCATCCCCAACCAAAAAAGTAAAGGGTCCTTAAAAAAAGTAGGTGGGTCAATTTCCTGTGCCCCCCCAAAAAAAACGGCGAGGACTAAAACCAAACTAATACCTCCCCCTAAAAGCAGGTTGAATGGGATGATTTTTTTGAATTGTCTTGCAAACATTTTTAGATTATACTACTTTTGAAGCATAAAGAAACCACACTATGAAAGCTTTTTTTGAAGGTATTGCTTGGTTGTTTGAAGAGGTCTTATTTCTGCCCTTTGAACTCTTACGCCAAATAGAGTTGAGCAGTTGGACCGTGGCCAATGCAGTGAATTGGATTTTTTTACTTCTTGGTTTAATGGCCATGCTTTATTGGATTAAACAATTAAATCTTTTTGACAAAAGAAACGAAGAGGACAAAGATCCTTCTGCCCATTCTTTTTTATAGGTCATTGCCAATATCTTTTCTATAATACATCCTTTCAAATCTTATTTTTGAAAGTTCCAAAAAAGATTGTTTAGCTGCCTCCAAATGGTTTTCTCCGTATGAAGTTACGGCCAAAACCCGCCCGCCATTTGTTTTTACTCGATTATCTTTTAAAACTGTTCCGGCATGGAAAACAAAACTGTCTTGAACGGTTTCGAGTCCTGCTATTGATTTTCCTTTTTCATAGGCTTGGGGGTAGCCTCCTGAGACAGCCACCACGGTTACAGCAGCCCTTTTGTCAATTAAAATTTGATGATTGCCCAGCGTTTTATTTGCCACAGCTTCAAACAACTCTCCCAAATCATTTTGGAGCAAAGGGAGCACCACTTGAGTCTCCGGATCACCCATGCGCACATTATATTCGATCACTTTAGGTTCATCACCCACTTTGATTAGTCCAATAAAGATGAATCCTTGATATGGAATTCCGTCTTGTTGAAGTCCTTTTAATGTGGGTAATATTATTTTCTCGTTAATTTTTTTCTCAAAATCTGGGGTCACAAAAGAGACGGGAGAAACAGCTCCCATACCACCCGTATTTAATCCTTCATCTCCTTCTCCAATACGTTTATAGTCTTTAGCCATAGGTAATACCACATGAGAAATGCCATCAGTTAATACAAAACAAGACAATTCGATGCCTTCTAGAAACTCTTCAATCACCACTTGTTTAGAGGCCTCGCCAAAAGCACCTTCAATTAACATTTTATGCAACTCCTTTTTAGCTTGTTCTATGTTGTCTATTATAAGCACACCTTTTCCTGCAGCCAAACCATCTGCTTTAAGCACATAAGGGGGCGTTTGTTGGTCTAGATAAGCATAGCCCGCTGAAAGGGTTTTGGGTGTGAAGGTGGCATGCTTGGCCGTGGGAATGCCATGACGTAACATAAAAGCTTTTGCAAATTCTTTGCTTCCTTCAAGTTGAGCAGCAAATTTTTGAGGGCCAATCACAGCCACATTTTTAAGGTCACTATCGGCCAGAAAAAAATCATGAATTCCATTCACCAAAGGGTCTTCTGGACCCACAACTACCAAATCTATGTGGTGGTCTAGCACAGCATTCTTTAGGGCTTCAAAATCGTTTACAGCAATGGGTAAATTGGTTGCTAAACTGGCTGTGCCTGCGTTTCCTGGGGCTACATAAAGTTTGTTACATCGTTTACTTTGGGCCAGTTTCCAACAAAATGTATGCTCTCTTCCTCCGCTACCAATAATTAAAATGTTCATCAAAAAGTTTTTCAAATATAAAATTAATTCTCAGTTGGGTAGAGTCAACCTAGGCAAAGGCTGCGCTAATTGTTCTTTTTAATTCAACAACTAAATGTTCTACTCCTTTGGGGTTTTTCAATGCTTCTAATTGAACGTGCTTTAATGCTTTGGTTTTCATCACGGTGAAAAGGGAGTTCAACCCCAGCAATCGGCTTCGTTGATTGATGTGAGATAAACCGTCTTCCAGAAAAAGTACGGGAACGCCCATGGCCACTGCCGGCAAAGCACTGTGTATTCTTGAGGTAATCACACAACGAGCAGAAGCAATAGCTTCTAGCTGTTGCACGGCCATTGCTTCTTTTTCAGTTTCTGGGAGTGATGCGTTATCTGTAATTTGTGAGTGTTCAATGATGGGCCATTTTTGTTGTTTTAAAAAACGATTTAAACGGCTTTGGGCCATTGCATAGTGCATGCTTTTAAAAGGATATTTAATCCCTTGTAACAAAAAGTCTTTTACTAAACTTTGGGTGTTCCATTGGGGTTTTTTGGGTTTAAGGCGCTCCAACACACTAAGCAATAGGATGCCTTGGTGTTTTTGTTCTTTATTAATAAAGTCTTGTCGATTTAGTGTTAATGTTAAACACCCTGAAAAATACGCCTCTACTCCATTTTTTTCAAGTAAAGCTTTAGTATACAAGTCTCTACAGCCGATGGGTTGATGGCGCTTAAAATAAGTAATTGACTTTGGTTGAGTAAAAACTTCTGCAACCGTTGGGTTGATGTGGAAGGATATAAATAAGGGCTTAATTTTTTCTGAGGGTGGCCAGTGTTGTGCATTTTCCATAAACCAACCATTTAAGATTAGGTGAACAGGTTCGCCAGCGTAGGTGTGCAATGCCTCTCGATCAATAGCTAGGGGCGTTTCAGACAGCAACTTTTTGGCTGCAATAGATTGAATCAAGTCGCCTAAATTATCAGAATGTGGATATGCTAAAACGGCAGGTTTCATGGGCTTTACATTGTTACTATACGATGAAAAGCTTTGCTTCGCAATTCTTGATGGAAGTGCTTCTGGATTCTTTGCCTAGCCTTTTTACCCAAGGCAGGGGTTGCCGTTTCAATAAACTGTAACAACGCTTCCCAATCTTGATGAGGGTTAAATAAAAAACCTGTAATACTCACGGCGTTGGGCATGCCAAAAACATTGCGCGCCAATGGGATGCATTCACACAACATGGCTTCACACAAGACATTGGGAAGGCCCTCCACGCGTGACCCTTGAAAATAAAAAGTATGCGCACTGTAGAGTTCTTTCAATTCTTTTGCTGTTTGCTTACCCCTTAGAGTTACATTTTTCGGAAGTTCATTTTCGCTAGGCAAAGAAAAGGTGAGGCCGGCCAATGTAAAATTGTGATGGGGTAAGGCATTGGCCAATTTCAAAAAAAGATCAATTCCTTTTCTGTAAAAGGTTCGAGCATCTGGAACATTAGCCACAGTCAAAATAGTTTGTGGGGTTTTTTTAGTGATACATTTCCAAAAGTTTGGGTCATACCCGGTGGGAATGGTCTCAATAGGAGTTTTTAAATGAGGCATAAAAGTTTTAATCCCAGATTTGATCTGCTCTTGCTCTTTCGCCTCAAAACACCCCTTGGCCAAACTATCATCCACGACCCAGATGTGATGTGCTAGTTTATAGTTGAGTCTTGCCAATTGTTGCCTGAGATTGTTTTTAGAAAAAAGACCATAGGAGAATACAGGGTCTGATACAGCATCATAGCCCCCTACAATTACAATGCCTTTTCTAAAGAAAATTCGTGAAAACAAAAGAGGAAAAAAGGTATGATAATCGTTAAACCAACAAAAAATTACTTTAGAGCGTGAAATAAAAAATAGGCTGAAAAAAAATTCTCTAAATCGATTGAATAAAAACCGAAGGGGATCTTTGTAAGGTAAAGAGGATAATTGGTAAACTTTTGTAGCGCAATTTTTAAGGTGCATAAGGTCTTGTTGCACAAAGGTGTTATTCAAAGAATAGACTAAAGCTACCGCTGCTTTTTTCATGGGTGCTGTATATATTGAGCTAAAGCTGTTGCTATTTTTCGATCGTTAGAAACTCTAGGCACTTTATTTTGGCCCCCCAATTTACCCATGGCTTTCATGTACTGCCTAAATCCTCCTTTGACCATAGGGCGAATGACTAGTGTTTGGAGCACTTTTCCAGAAATTAAATCTTTATAGTATATATTCTTTTCTTGCATGGCTGCATCTAGATGAGTGGCAAAAGAAGACAAATCAGATGGTGGTGTTTCAAATTCTATAAACCATTCATGATAAGGCAACCCCAGAGAAGGATTGATTTGTGGGGCCACTGTAAATTCTGTCACACGAGTGTTTTCTGTGTTTCTTTTCAATGCTTCTTGCATAGATTGTTCTACCTCTGACCCGATGACATGTTCTCCAAAAGCGGAAATAAAATGGGTTAGTCTACCACTTACCCGAAGTCGAAAAGGGTCTGTGGAGGTAAATACAATCGTATCACCAAGATTATACCGCCAAAGCCCAGCTGAGGTGGAAATAACCATCACATAATTCACGTTGATCTTTATTGTTGCTAAAGTATGGTATCTAGGGCTTTTATTATTAAACTCACTTACCTCCACGAACTCATAAAAAATGCCATTGTTCAACAACAATAAAAGATCCGGTTTGTTGGGTTGATCTTGATACGCAAAAAAACCTTCGGAGGCTGGGAATAATTCAATACTGTTAACCGATCGCCCAATAAGTTTTTCAAAAACGGGGCGATAAGGTTCATAATTTACACCTCCATAAACAAATAAGGAAAAGTCTGGAAATTGATCTCCCACAGGTTTTTGGGTTTGTTGCACCAACTGTTCAAAATACATTTGCACCCATGATGGAATTCCGGCAATAACAGTCATTTTTTCATCTCGGGTTTCTGCAATAATAGCTTTAACTTTGGTTTCCCAATCTTCAATACAGTTCGTCTCCCAAGAGGGCATTCTGTTGCTTTGAAGATAGGAAGGAACATAATGTGCCACAATTCCTGACAAACGGCCTATTGCAATCCCATTTTGCTTTTTTAAGACAGGGCTTCCTTGCAAAAAGATTTGCTTTCCATTTACAAATGCCGCTTCTTTTGTTTGGTATATGTAATTTAAAAGCGCATCCCGAGCCGCACGTATGTGGGTGGGCATGGAATCTTTAGTTATAGGAATGTATTTTATCCCAGAAGTGGTGCCGCTTGTTTTGGCAAAATAGAGAGGCAGACCGGGCCATAAAACGTTTTTAGTGCCTGTTTTTATTTCTTCAATATAGGGGCGCAAAGCCTCATAATCATAAATGGGAACGTGCTTTACAAAATCTTCAACAGCTTTGATATGAGCAAATTTATGATCCTTTCCAAACTGAGTGTTTTTTGCTTTTTGTATGAGAAATTGAAATGTTTTTTGTTGTGCTACTATTGGATTTTGTATCCATTTTTGGTTTTTTTTGTGAACCCAAGTAGCATAAAGTCTAGCAACAAGTGCTTTCATATTTTTATTGATTAAAATCAAAAAACAATTCTGGATCTAGCGGATAACCATCTATCCAAAGCTCAAAATGTAAATGGCTTCCAGTAGAAAATTCTCCTGTATTTCCCGCTTGTGCAATTACTTCGCCAGCTGCCACCAAATCGCCTTGTTCTTTGTTCAAAACAGCGTTGTGTTTATATACCGATAGCATTCCTCTATCGTGTTCTACCATAATAACATATCCCGTTTGGGCTGCATATTCTGCAAAAATAACTGTTCCATTAGCCACAGCTTTAATGGGGGCACCCTCTGTTAATGCTATATCTACTGCAAAGTGTTTTTCTTCCTTGTCAAACTGTTGAGAAACTTGGCCCTTTGCAGGGGCCAACAAAAACAAATCTTTACCTAATGAAAGATTGTTGATTACGTTAAATTTATCTTCTCTATTCACAATGTTTCGCAACAAAGAATCTTCTGGTGAAATAGAACGCGTGATGACAGTGTTTTCTGTCGATTGTACGTCATTGGATAAGTTGATTTCAGGATTCTCCTTAAAATATAAATCGTTATTAATCACACCTCGAATAATATTTATGTACGCTGCATTTCTTTTGTTAACTCGAAGCAAGGAATCTGTTAAAAAAAGATTCTCAAGAGCTTGTTTTCGGACATCTGTAGCATCATAGCCAGGAATGTATTCTTTAAGAGGACTGTAAGAAATAATGAAGAAAATCCCTGTACTAAAAAGGGCAAATATGAGTACCAAAAACACAATCAGATTTAGTCTTGAGAGTCCAAATTGGAACTGTTCTTCAAAGGTGTCTTCATTAACAACAACAAGCCGATAAGGATTCATCAGCTTTTTTAAAAATTTATTTTCTTTCTTGGTTTTTTTTGCCATTGCAACACAAAGATAAGCAATACCCTAATGCTGTTTTTTTAGGATGTAATTTTTTATGCTGTCTGATGTAAATATTTCAGTACATTTGTTAAAAATACATATCACAATGTTGTTTGCATATATTTTTTTAGGAATGATTGGAGGCCCTCAAATTATTTTGATCATCGCCGTTGTTTTGTTATTATTTGGCGGTAGAAAAATTCCGGAACTCATGCGAGGATTAGGAAGTGGCATCAAAGAATTTAAGAATGCCACCAAGGAGGAAGATGAAAAACCACAAGTGGAAGAGTCTTCTTCCAAAAAAAGCTAGGGTATTTTTAGGGTACTAATAATTGTATTAAGCTCAAACATATAATCCCTTTTGCTTATGGAAGGGGCAAAGCTGAAACCTTCCACAACCACCCATCTTTTTTGAACGGTGTCCTTAATCATATAGTTTATAAAAGGCCCTGCCATGAAATCATTTTGTACTTCCCAAGTTCCTTTTGTAAGGTAGGTTTCTTTTTGATCTAGTTTGGTTTTATAGAAATAGGGTAAATAGGCTTTTTCTGTGATCATATAACTATTAGGCAATCGCCCGGGCACATATTTTTTGCCAATAGAGTCTCTAATTCTTATAATCGTTTGATTAACCGGTGGTTTTAAAGCTGCTTCTGGAAGCATATAGGCAATTAAATTCAGATGTCCTTTAGTGATGGGTTTCTGGATCCAAATAAAATTGGTAGTGTCTTTTACGGTTTCATAAGCAGAAGGGTAAATCATAGATAAACCAAAGCGGTTCTTTAGGCTGTTTTCTGTTGTGGGTGCTTTGTTTATGCGTCTTAATTTTTCAACACGTTCATTTTCTGAAAAGGATTGCCTAATAAAAGCGGCGTTTTCTTCCAAATAAAACCGATGCTCTTCAGCATCATTTCCTTTAAAAAGGGCAACAATTTGAGGTCTAGCAAAGGCATCTTGCATCATCTGAAAATCGCTCAAACTATCTTTAACAAACCAGATTATATTCCGACTTTGTCGTGCAAAACCAGAAAACACTTTGGGATTCAGATACTTAAGCGAAAATTGTGGCTCGTCTAGGGGCAAGCCTTCATAGGGAACCATAAGAAGGGCTCGTAGGGAATTTCCTAAGCCACTGTTCCAGTCCTTTTCGGGCATAACCACCGTAACAGTATTAATATTCCCACTTGAATTGGGAATAATTTTTTGGTTGCCTTTTGGAGAAGAAGTACACTTAACAAAAAGAATCAAAACAAAAATTAAAAACGTGCTTTTTTTCATGGTGCTGGGTGGCATTTTATTAGATTAATTTAAGAGAGCGGCAATGCCTGGTAAAGTTTTGCCTTCCAAACTCTCAAGCATGGCACCGCCACCCGTACTAACATAACTCATTTTAAATTCCAAGCCAAATTGTTTAACAGCGGCCACAGAATCTCCGCCCCCCACTAAAGAAAATGCTCCCTTATTTGTTTGATCGGCAATGGTATCACCCAAGGCAATGGTACCCTTTGCAAAGTTGGCAAATTCAAATACACCAAGGGGTCCATTCCATAAAATGGTTTGACATTGCTGAACCACAGCAGTGAATTTTTCTATACTTTGAGGGCCAGCATCCATGCCCTCCCATCCATCGGGAATAGCATCAACTGCAGCAATTTTTTGATTGGCTTCATTACTAAAAGCATCTCCACAAATCACATCCTCCGGCAAATGAATGGAAACTCCCTTGGCTTCTGCTTTAGCTAAAATTTCTAGTGCCACTTGCTGATAATCGTCTTCGCATATTGAATTACCAATTTGCCCTCCTTGTGCCTTAATGAACGTGTATACCATGCCTCCTCCAATAATCAAATGATCAATTTTATCCATAATGCTTTCAATAATTGTAATTTTAGAAGACACTTTAGCCCCCCCTAAAATCGCTAAAACTGGTTTTTCTCCTGTTTTCATAACTTTTTCAATGGCTTTCACTTCTTGCTCGAGGAGTTTCCCAAAACATTTTTTAGGGCCAAAATATTGTGCCATTACAGTGGTTGAAGCATGCGCCCTATGGGCTGTTCCAAAGGCATCATTTATATAAAAAGTACCCAATTCTGAAAGTTGTTTGGCAAAGGCATTGTCACCTGCTGTTTCTTCTTCGTGGAAACGTAAATTTTCCATTAACAACACCTCGCCTGAGCTTAAAGAGGCAGCAGTAGCGATTGCCTCAGCCCCAACACAAGAATTACAAAATTGTACTGGTGTGTCTAATATTTCGGACACTTTGGGAACAATTTGTTGTAATGATAAAGACATTATTTTTCCCTTGGGTCTTCCTAGGTGAGATAGCAAAATGCAACACCCCCCTGTTGAGCGCACCTTGTCTATGGTTGGCTTGGCGGCTAATATTCGGGTGGCGTCAGTCACATTTCCGTGTTCATCTAGAGGCACATTAAAATCGACTCTAATAACAACTCTCTCATTTTCAAAGCTTTGAGTATCTACTGTTTTCATTCAAAAGGTTTTTCCAAAAATACCATATTTCTGTTTCTATATTGAAATTTAGAACCTAAAAAAACAATTTAGAAAGCTTATCTTTGATCATGCTTGAGCAGGAAATTGTTGGACAAGAAACACTTCTTTCACATTTAAAAAACTCGGTTGAAAAAAGGCAAGTGCCTCATGCACAGCTGTTTATAGATAGGGGTGGCTATGGAGCCATGCCTCTAGCACTTTATCAGGCGGTTTTATTGCTATATGACCCAGAGACCTTAAACTTAGCATCAAAACAACAAAAAACCCTGGCTGATTTGGCCTTGCATCCTGATTTGCATTTTCTATTTCCTACCATAAGTTTAGGAACCGGCTCAAAGAGTAACGCAGAAGAACTTCTCCCGCGCTGGCAAGAATTTATAAAGGAAAAGCCCTATGGAAATCATTTTGATTGGATGGATTGGTTGGAAGCGGGCAATAAACAGGCGCAGATTGGCGTGAAAGAAATGGCCACTTTACAGGAACGATTAAACTTAAAATCTTATAAAGGAGGAGCTAAAATCTGTATTGTGTGGGGCGTGGAAAAAATGAATCCTTCCGCCTCCAATAAATTTTTAAAGACCTTGGAAGAGCCACCTCAAAAAACCTATTTCTTTTTGTTAAGTGCTTCCACAGAATTGCTGCCTACAATTGTTTCTAGATGCCAATCCATACTTCTCCCACCCATTAGCACAAAGGCGTTACTAAAAACGATAGAAGACCATCAATGGGACGTCTCGTTAGCGCAAGAAATTCATCGCTGTAAAGGAAGCTACAGAGCGCTTCTCCATAGGGCCACGGAAGTAGTTGCCAAACCTTTTGAAGAAATGCTCATTAAGTTGTTGCGTTGTGCTTTTGCCGCTAAGGGAAATAAAAAAATAGTACTTGATCTTATGGCTTGGGTAGAAGAAATTGTTCGCTTTGATAAAGAAGATCAAAAAGAATTTTTGTCTTACAGTGTGGAGGTGCTACGAGATGCCTTTATGTTAAATTATGCACTTGAAGAATTAACCACATTTCGGTCTAAAATAAACTTTGATTTGGCCAAACTTGCTCCCTTTGTTCATCATTTTAATGTTGCTCCTATGGTTTCCTTGTTTGAACAATCTCATTTTTATATCAGAAGGAATGCTAGTGCTAAGATGGTTTTTGCTGATTTATCACTCCAACTCACCCGCTTAATTCACACCAAAAAAGAATCCGATTTAGCAAAAACAAAAAAACTGGAAGAATAATTGCCTTGCTTACGTGCAAGAAAATTAGATCGAAGGCCTTGATAAAAAGCACTAAAGAGACGCGCTTTTCCCGTTTTGTGTTTTTCAGAAAGCAAAGCCACATAAAAAGCATCAAAATAAAGAGGGTGTTGCGCAAGTAAATTAAATCCTATTTCAGAAAGCAAACGAATCAAGCCTGGCGTGGAAAAATGCCATAAATGGCGCGGGAGGTCGTAAGCTCCCCAGTGGGGACCATAATGTTTTGCATCTGGCGATTGTAAATTGGGTACGGCCACAACCAATAAGCCATTCTCATTTAACCGCTGTTTTAAAGCCTTTAAGGTTTCATCTGGGGAGGATAAATGCTCTAAGACATGCCATAAAGTGATTAAATCAAACCGATGATTTACGGGCAATTCGATTAGGCTTTTATAAGCTTCTATACCTTGATATTTTGCAATTAAAAGGGCTTTGTTGTTGCTATCAATAAGCACTGGGTTTATGCCTTTTGTTTTTGTAAAACTTGAAAAACCACCCACACCGCCTCCAAAATCAAGATGAGATTGAAGGGTGCATTGGGCTTGTGCACAAATTTTTTTCCACTTATATCGAAACATTAATTGCTGTATAAAAAAGTAAATCCAATCAAGGACTGTTCTTTTTTGTGCTTTGTGTGAATCATATGACACAGAAGCATAGTATTTATCCATAGATTGTTGGAGGTCAATATCCGTCCACCCCCACTCACCTTTTGTGTCCCAATAAACGGCAAAGTTTGCTTTACTGATAAGATAGTCTTTGCCATTAAACAGAAATTGATCCTTTTTTCTTTTCATTGTTTCACGTGAAACATTATTTTCCTATGGCCACGAGAATAACACTAATATCGCTAGGCTTAATGCCGCTAATTCGTGCAGCTTGGGCAAGGGTTTGAGGCTTTGCCGCATTGAGCTTTTCTAAAGCTTCATTAGACAAAGACTTTAAATCTTCATAAACAAATGCCTTTGGGATTCTTAAATGCTCCAATTTTTGTAATCGATCAGCATTTTTACTTTCCTTGGCAATATAGCCTGCATATTTAATTTGTATTTCTGCTTGTTCATAAGCCTCCTCAGAAAACTTTTCTTTCACCATAAATGTGTTTACAGGAGCTAATTGCAACAAATCATCTCTTGTTATCTGGGGGCGTGCCAACAACTTTGCAAATTTGTCGGTTTGTTTGATTTTAGCGCTGTCCTTTGATTCAAGCAGAATGTTTGTTGCTTCCAAAGGATAACTATGTGAATTAAAAAAAGAAATGATTTTTTGGGTCTCATTTTGCTTGATCTCCACATTTCGAAGGCGGGTATCATTTGCTAAGCCTAATTTATGAGACAGGGGTGTTAATCTCTCATCTGCATTGTCTTGCCTTAAAAGCGTACGGTATTCCGCGCGAGAAGTAAACATACGATAGGGCTCTTCTGTGCCTTTTAGAATAAGATCGTCTATCAAGACTCCTATGTAGGCCTCATTGCGCTGTAAAACCAAAGGAGGCTTCTGTTTTATTGAAAGGTGTGCGTTAATACCAGCCATAATGCCCTGAGCTGCTGCCTCTTCATAACCCGTAGTTCCATTAATTTGACCTGCAAAATAGAGGCCCTTAATCAACTTCGTTTCTAAACTGTGTTGTAATTGTGTGGGTGGGAAATAATCATACTCTATTGCATAGCCAGGTCTGAAAAACTTAACATGTTGAAAACCTGGTACATGCTTTAGGGCTTTATATTGAATATCTTCTGGCAAGGAGGTGGAAAAACCATTTACATAAACTTCAACTGTGTTCCATCCCTCAGGCTCTACAAAAATTTGATGACGGTTTTTTTCTGCAAAACGGTTAATCTTATCTTCAATAGACGGGCAGTAACGTGGTCCTGTGCTTTGAATATTACCATTAAACATTGGAGAGCGATCAAAACCTTCACGTAAAAGATCGTGAACATCTTCGCTGGTATAGGTGATGTGGCAACTCATTTGCTTGGTTAAAGGCTTTGTTTGAGCACTATATGAAAACTTCTTTGGTTTGTTATCACCTGCTTGCTCTTCCATAACAGTATAGTCCAAAGAGCGTGAGTCAACCCTTGGAGGTGTGCCTGTTTTCATTCGGCCCGACTCAAAACCTAAGTCGGTTAAGCGCTGGGTTAGGCCATGAGAGGCTTTCTCTCCTGCTCTTCCACCACCAAAATTTTTTTCTCCTATATGTATAAGACCATTTAGAAAAGTGCCATTGGTTAATATCACTTTTTGAGCTCTTATTTCTATTCCTAGACTAGTAACCACGCCCACAACCGTTTCTTTGTTGGTCAGAAGGTCAACCACCATGTCTTGATAAAAATCCAAATTAGGTGTATGTTCCAAAAGCTGACGCCACGTTTGAGAGAACAGTTGGCGATCGTTTTGTGTGCGGGGACTCCACATGGCTGGACCTTTAGACAGGTTAAGCATTTTAAATTGTATCGCACTTTGATCAGACACAATACCGCTATAGCCTCCTAGGGCATCAATTTCTCTAACAATTTGACCTTTGGCAATACCTCCCATGGCAGGGTTACATGACATCTGTCCCACTGTTTGTAAATTCATTGTAATTAAAAGTGTAGAAGATCCTAAATTTGCGGCAGCGGCAGCCGCTTCACATCCGGCATGGCCGGCTCCTACCACAATAACATCATAGGTTTGTTCAAACATTTTGCTCTTGTTTCACGTGGAACGTTTTAATAAAAGCCTCTTCAAGGGCTTTCATCTCCTTTTTTTCAGCTAGGGTTTTATCTTTTTGCCCTAAACAATGGAAAAGACCGTGTGCTATTAATCTAACAGATTCATTTTCAGTCGTTTGTCTAAATCTTGCTAGGGCTTCTTGGATAGCCTTGCAGGAAATATAAACTTCTGCTTCAATCTGTGTAGTGCTCCCGTAGTCAAAAGTCAAAATATCGGTTTCATAGTTATGCTGTAAATGAGTCTTGTTCATTTGTAACAGTTCTTCGCCCGACACAAAGTTATACACCAACCGTATTATAGATGCTTTGGACAATTCGACAAAATGAGTTATTACTTCTGTAAGTATTTCCTTATCCAATGTCTTTGGTAAATGATAAAACTGGATCAACACTTATGTTTTCCTGCAAAGATAGAGATATTGTTGATTCCTACAGAACACTAAAAAATTGCATCTATCTTTGCAATAAAAAGAATGAAGACACGTGTTCGGTTTGCTCCCAGTCCAACAGGTCCCCTACATATTGGTGGTTTGCGCACTGCCCTATATAATTATCTATTCGCAAAAAAAAATAAAGGCACGTTCATATTGCGTATAGAAGATACAGACCAAAACAGACTGGTGGCAGGCAGCGAAAAATATATCCTAGAGGCTTTGTCTTGGGCTGGAATTCCACCTGATGAAGGGGGGACTGGCGAGGGGCCTTATGGCCCTTATAGGCAAAGCGAAAGAAAAGAAATATACCAGCAACACATTCAACAATTACTCGACCAAGGCAAAGCCTACTATGCCTTCGACAGTGATGAACGCCTGCAAGAAGAACGCAATATTGCACAGGAGTCTGGCAATGCCTTTCTATACAATGCGAAAAACCGAATGAACTTTAAAAACAGTTTAACGCTTTCTGATGAGGAAACAAAAAAAGCTTTGGAAAATCAAAACTATGTGGTTCGACTGAATGTGATGCCGGGGGAGCTAATAACGGTATTTGACGAGATTCGAGGTACTGTTACTGTAAATTCCGACACACTAGACGATAAAATATTATTAAAAAAAGACGGGTTGCCCACCTATCATTTTGCCAATGTTGTGGATGATTATCTTATGGATATTACCCATGTGATTCGGGGTGAAGAATGGCTCCCTTCATTGGCATTTCACCAACTACTATATCGTTCATTTGAATGGAAAACACCAGCTTTTGTACATCTTCCTCTAATATTAAAACCTAGTGGCCAAGGAAAACTTTCTAAGCGTGATGGAAGCAAACATGGTTTTCCGGTATTTCCGCTTGAATGGGAGGAAACAGATGGATTTAAAGAGAAGGGATTTTTGCCACAGGGTTTGGTGAATTACCTAGCCCTTTTGGGCTGGCGCAGTGATGGCGAAAAAGAACTCTATTCGCTCCTAGAGCTCGAATCACAATTCGGTCTTAAAGGGCTTCAAAAAGGAGGTGCCCGTTTTGATTTCGAAAAAGCCAAATGGACCAATCAGCAACACCTAAGAAACTATACCCCAGAAAAGATACTCGAATCATTTTCTGCCTTTTTGCCTTCGTTGGATGCCTACACCACAGAAAAACAGCTAATCATTATTTCGCTCGTATTAGATCGAGTAGAACTTCTCACAGACTTTAAAAAGGAATTGACCGTGTTTACTAAAAACCCTGAAATTAATGCTCAAGCTGCCCAAAAGATACATAAAAAAAATCCTCTTTTAATTTTAGAAAAAGTACAGCAAGAGTTGAGAGCAGGACCTGTTAATCGTCTAAAAGAAGTGCTTTTTGCTTGGGCCAAGACTGAGGGATTCTCAGTAGGGCCTATCATGCAAAGTCTGCGTGTAGCTATAGTGGGGGAGCTGGCGGGACCAGATTTATTTGCTATTATGGAAGTTTTAGAAAAAGATGTAACTTTAAACAGAATAGCAAATGCAATTGTCTATTTTAAAAACCTAAATAATATATCATGAATTTTACTGTCCTATTTTTTCTGTTTCTAACGGTTGTTGTTTTACTATCTGGTCTTTTTGTGGTGAAACAACAAACCTCTGCCATCATTGAACGCTTCGGGCGTTTTTTAGTCATTAGGCCCTCTGGATTACACATAAAGATTCCATTTGTGACCTTACAAATGGATGATGAACTATGTTTGGCC
>JBMYZB010000003.1:0-33940 GCA_049609945.1 Flavobacteriaceae bacterium | reverse complement strand
AGCTTTCAAGGAGCATGTTTTCTTTGTTAGAATCAACTAAACGTTGGAATAAGGCCTTGTCTTCTTCTGCCACTGTTTGATGAAGCACTTGGATTAATTTAGCGCCATTTAAACTTTGATCATCTATTAACTCACTCAACGCTTCGAGTTGGGCATGAATATCATAAATTGTTAAAATAGCTTGAACATCATCAATTTGGCGGGGAGTGTAAGCCGAATGTGTCCACTTTTTTAAACAAAACTTTTCAACCTTCTGGTACACCTTGGGTTGTTTTTGTGAAAAAGTTAAAGCTAATGGACTGTATTCATTGAATTGTGACCATGTATTGATTGTCAATAATAAAGCCGTAAAAAAAATAAAATTTCTCATTAGAATGATTGATTTATGGTAAATAAAATATCGTATAAATTTCAAAAAAAATTATTTTCTTGAATTCATTTTAGCTAAAAGTCGGAGTATTTCCAAATAGAGCCAAATTAAGGTTACTAATAGACCAAAAGCGCCAAACCATTCCATGTGTTTTGGGGCACCATTTTCAACACCTTTTTCAATAAAATCAAAATCGAGCACTAAATTTAGAGCAGCAATCACCACTACAAAAAGACTAAAACCAATACTCATAAGAGAGCTGTTCATGGGATTTAGAACCCCTAAGCTGGAACCAAAAAAACCCATTATAAAATTGATCAAATACACAAGAGCAATGCCTCCTGTGGCAGCTAATATGCCTAATTTAAAATTTTCTGTAGCTTTTATATAACCAGATTTATAGAGCATCAAAAGCGAAATTAATATACCCAATGTTAAAAAAATAGCATTAGAAACAATGCCTTCATACTGAGCATTGTAAAGATAGGAAACACCTCCCAGCATCACACCTTCTACAATTGCGTAGAGCGGAACGGTAATAGGTGCCCATGATCTTTTAAAAATGGTGATTAGAGCCACAATAAAGCCAACTATGCCTGCCCCAGCAAGCAAGCCCGGATTTATTTGATCAAACGTTAAATAGCCTGCCCCAATGAGTAATAATAAACTCATAAAGGTTTTATTTACTGTACCATTTAGCGTCATTTTTTCTCCGCGCTCAAGCGAGGGAGCAAATGCCTTTTGAGTTAAAACAGGATTTCCGGATCGCATTTTTTTATTTTTAAAAATTGATACAAAGGTAAATAAAACCTCAAACTAAAATAATACCTTAGTAAGACAAAAAACATGAACATGAAAGCTATTATGCTTCTATTTTCGCTTTTCACTTTTGGACTTCATTTGAGTTGGTCTCAGTTGCAATTAGAAACGCAAAAATTACCCAAAAAAATTGATGAAACCTCTGGATTGGAATTCTACGAAGATCATTTTATTACGCATAATGATTCTGGAGGATCTCCAAAATTGTATGTATTTGATGCACAAGGGCAAATGCTATTAGAGGCCAAAATTAATCAAGCGGTTAATCGTGACTGGGAGGATATTGCAGCTGACCAATGTCATTTATTTATTGCGGATGTGGGAAATAATTCAGGATCCAGAAAAGACCTCACGATTTACATTCTCAATACTCATTTAATGTTGGAAGACAGTATTAAAATAAACTACAAAGCTCAAACTCAATTTAACAAAAGAAAGCGCCACCCTTTTGATGCCGAAAGCCTTACCGTAGTGGGTGATTCGCTCTTGCTTTTTTCTAAAGATCGAGAACAATTTCAAACGCAACTCTATGTATTCCCAAAAGTGGGGGGTCAATATACTCTAGTTCCTGTGGGGCAATTGCCAGCGGAGAGCTTAATTACAGCAGCCGACTATAATGCTACTTTAAAATTATTGGCACTTACCGGTTATAACCCCCAAGGGGAACAGTTTTTTTATCTCATGCCTGAGTTTTCTTATAAAAACCTTAAAAAAGAAAACTTTAAGAAATATATCCTACCGCTGGAAGAAGCACAAGTAGAGGCTGTCAAAATTATTGATCGCTATCATTTCTGGCTTACCTCAGAAAACGAAGGCAATGGACACCCCAGGTTGTTTGAACTAACCCTAAATTAGGCTTTTCTATAGTCCAATTAAATATTGAAACTTTAAAAAGAATTGGGTTTCATCCACCCTAAAGGGTGAATAAAATTCACTATTAAAATCTTCTATAGAATTTTGGTTGCCGCCCACATAAAAGACAGTGGAGGGGTTGGGGTTCCATTGAATTAGAGGTTGTAAAAAAAAGGTGTCATTAAATCGGTCATATTCAGACACCAAGCGCACGCTTAAAAAGTTATTAAATTGATATCGCAGTGTAAACCGACCTATATACCCTTTAAAATAATATCCTCCCTCTGTGAGGTTTTTAAGTTGTGCATATCGCAAAGAAGGGAGGATACCGAAGTTATTGTTGATTTGGAAAGTGGGCTGAACAAAAGCATTGAATTGGCGGCCCACGTCTGGAACATCTTCATTATAGGCGATGTCTTTACCCATCATAAAGGCGGCTACCACTGTGATAGCTTCAGAGGGGGTGCTACGCATTTCAATTTGGTGTATTCCCAAATTGTAATACAATCGATCTAGGTAGTCTTTTTTTACGTCAAAATCATAAGTATAACCAATGGAGGTATTCAAAAAAGTGCGAACTTCAATAATACCGTCAATGCTTAGGGTTTTAAATTCACCTTGGGGGGTGTATTGTAAATCGCCTTTGTAGCCCACACTAAAAAACTGCAATCCTTTTTTATTGATAAAGTTTTGATATTGTTGCTTCAAAGAAATCCAACGGCGGTTATTTTTAACTACAAAACCTACATTGGCCTGATAGTGCGGGGAAAGGCTACTTAAGGCCAAAGATGATTTCCAGTGTTCTGTGTTGTGAAAAAGCTGTAAATAAAGGGCCGTACCCGAAAAAGTTTCGCCATCCAAAGTGGCGGTTTTGCCCAACAGTCGATCGTCTGAATCTATCCAATTGGCTTGGGGCTCTAGATTTTTATTAGCAAAAACCTCATAATTTAATTGCCAATTTTTGGATAAAATAAATCGACCATCCGTGCCAAACAAATTACCAAAGCCCCCATTTTGATAATAGCGATTGGTGGTCATTACTCCCATCCGAGTATTTTTTGAAAACAGGTGTTGATAGCGCAACACATTTACAAAAGATTGTCCTCCCTCCCCAAAATAGGAGCGATCTTCTGATGCCACTTGATAGGGTGAGTTTTGATCTAATGCCGTTAAAAAATAAATTCTTGATTTTTGACTCTGGCTCAATAGTTTGGAAGAAACCAAGGGGTTGTTTATGGAGCGCGAATAAAACGCTCCGTCAATAAAGTCAACAATATCTGTACCCCGATTAAAAAATGGTCGCCTTTCTGGATATTCTAAGGCATAAGAAGAATTGATGTCAATTTGCGTAACGTCTGCCTCAACCTGAGAAAAATCAGGGTTTAGTGTAACCTCCAAAGTACTGGTTTTGTTTAGATCAAGGTTAATGCCTAAACCAGCGTTAGGATTGAGTTTGGTGTATTGAAATGGGGCTTGTGCTTTTGGTCTTTGACCAGAAATATTGGCAGCCACATAGGGCAACAATTCAAAGCGTTTTTGAATTACAATGTCATTTAAAATCAATTGGTCTGTAGTTTGACATACCTCACAAGAATTATCTCGGTCAAAAGGTTGACTGCTCAACTCAATTTCATTGCCTTGGTCAAAATATTTTCGAAATAAATTGAAATGCCAAAGCTGATCTTTCCCATTAGGAAAGGGCAAAGAAGAAAAGGGAATTTTGATTTCTACTTGATAACCGTCTGCAACCAATTGTCCAGCGGTCTCAAATTCCATATTGAAACTTATGTCATAACGATCATCTTCTTCAATTGCATTTACTGAGCGTACATCGAAATGACTCCCTAAGGGGTTAACCACAATAATATAGTTATTCCTGCCATCGGCATAGGGGTCCAAGCGGATCAGCACCACATCATCACTCCAAAGGCTAAAATTGTCTCTAGGACGAATGGAGGCTCTAATATTTTCGGGTTTGTCTAAGGCATGAAAACCTACATAAAGGTGGGTGTCACTATAACTAATTAGCCCTCTTGTTTTGACACGTGCCGGAGTGTTATTGCCAGGTGAAATTTCATTTTCAATGGTTACTAAAGTAGCTTTTTCCCACACACTTTCGTTTAACAAACCATCGATAACAAAGTTTTCATCTAACGCTTTTGTGGGTTCAAAGCGTTCTTGCGCTAGTATTTTTTGTGGGGGGGATACCAAAAGGAGAAAAATCAGAACACAAGAAAAACAAAGTCGTTTCAAAGACAAATCATTTTAGCAAAGATAAGCGAACAACGAACAGTGAGCAACTCTGTTTTTCCACACAAAAGGGAAAGTTTTTTAATTAAAAAATGTAATTTTCTAACATGAAAAACGAAACATTAATAGCCATAGGTAATGCTGAATGGTGTCATTTTGACGATTTAAATATTCCGGCGATCAAAGCGCGTATTGACTCTGGCGCCAAAACCTCCTCCATTCAGGCAACAGAAATCAAAAAGTTTTATAAAGGGGGAGAAAATTGGGTGGAGTTTCAAATCAACCCCTTGCAAGATAACCTAAGCCTTACCATAGATTGTAAAGCTAAAATGGTGGGAGTGCGAACGGTTAAAAGCTCTATGGGTATTTCTGAAAAGCGCTATGTGATTAAAACCAAAGTGCGTATGGGCATGGCCACTTTTGACATTGAACTTACCCTAGCCAACAGAGACGGCATGGATTTTAGAATGCTTCTTGGGCGAGAGGCCATGATGCATCGCTTTGTGGTGAATCCTGCCCAACAATTTGTATTAGGAAACATTTCTTCTGAAGAGCTCAAGAAAATGTACAACTATTTAATCCGTAAAAAATCCGGCTTACATATTGGTCTATTGGCCTCAGATAAAACCCTATACAGCAATAAACGATTGTTGGAAGCTGGCCGAGCCAGAGGTCACGAAATGCATTTTTACAACATCCAGCAATGCTATATGCGTTTAGACACAAACACTCCCGAAGTACGTTATCGGGGTGGAACCATTTTAGATAATTTAGATGCTGTGATTCCTCGAATTAGACCTAGTATGACGTTTTATGGCTGTGCTTTGCTTAGACAATTTTATAATATTGGCACCTATTGTTTAAACACAGATCGAGCTATTTCACAGTCGCGAGATAAATTGTTGTCTTCTCAGTTGTTTTCTTTAAATAATATTCAAATTCCTACTACGGGTTTTGCTAAATCACCACTTGACACTAAAGACCTTATAGAAATGGTGGGTGGTGCTCCATTGGTAATCAAACTCCTAGAAAGTGCACAAGGCAAGGGTGTGGTTTCAGCGGAAACAAATAAAGCTGCAGAGAGTGTTATCAACGCCTTTAAAAGCTTACAAGCCAATATCTTGGTTCAAGAATTTATAAAAGAAGCGCAAGGAAAAGACTTGCGTTGTTTTGTAGTTGATGGTAAAGTGGTGGCAGCCATTCAACGCCAAGCTGCAGTTGGTGAATTTCGGTCCAACTTACATATGGGGGGGACAGCATCAAAAGTAAAAATAACTCAAGAAGAACGTCGCTTAGCAGTAAAAGCAGCCAAAACCTTCGATTTGGCCGTTGCCGGTGTAGACATCATACGCTCCAACAAAGGTCCCTTAGTGTTGGAGGTGAATTCATCTCCTGGCTTAGAAGGCATAGAAATAGCTACCGGAAAAGATATTGCCAGTGCGATGATTATGGCCATTGAGCGTAAGTTGAAATTTAAGCCTTCAGAATAACTCATCTAGGGACATCATCTTGTAAATCGGAAGGGATTCAATACCTTTATATGCAGATCTGAATACCATGGAAAATATCTTAATTTTTTTAATTTTAGTTAACCTTTTAGGACTCGCATTTCTCATTTTCAGAAAACCTCAGCAAAAAGACGATGATAAAATGAACATCCACTTGCAGCAGGCTTTTTCCAATCAGCGGGAAGAGATGTCTAAAAACTTTAAAGAAAATCGAATTGAAATCACGCAAAGCATCCATCGGCTCACTGAAACCATAATTAAAAATGCCAAAGATGACCGGTTGGAACTTCGGCAAACCCTTAAAGATTTTCAAGAGGTTTTTTCTAAAAATGTGAATGCCTTTAATGAGTTACAAAAAGAAAAGTTTGGTGATATGAAAAGGCAGCAAGAAGAAATGATAAAAACCACCGAACTGCGCTTAGAAAAAATGCGAGAGACTGTGGATGAAAAATTACACAAAACCCTCGAAGAACGACTCGGAAAGTCTTTTGAACTTGTCACCCAGCAACTCCTAAAAGTACAAAAAGGTTTGGGCGAAATGCAGCATTTAGCTTCTGGTGTTGGCGATTTGAAAAAAGTGTTGAGCAATGTAAAAACAAGAGGAGTTTTGGGCGAAATTCAACTGGGTAATATTTTGGAACAAATTTTAGCTCCTGATCAATATGAGACCAACGTAAAAACCAAAATGGGGTCAGATGCTATTGTAGAATTTGCTGTAAAATTACCTGGCAAATCAACCCATGACCAACCGGTCTATTTGCCTATAGACGCCAAGTTTCCACAAGAAGATTATGTGCGCCTTCAGCAGGCCTATGACAATGGAGACCCTGTGGCCATTGAAACCTCTGTGAAAGCCTTGCTACAATCGATCAAAAAATTTGCACGCGACATTGCAACAAAATATATTGATCCGCCGCATACCACAGACTTTGGAATAATGTTTTTACCCATAGAGGGGTTGTTTGCCGAGGTGGTGCGCCAACCCGATTTGATCGCCCTTTTGCAACGCGAGTATAAAATTGTGGTAACAGGTCCCACCACCTTAGCGGCCATGCTCAACAGCCTACAAATGGGCTTTAAAACCCTTGCCATTCAAAAACGCAGCAGTGAAGTGTGGAACGTGTTGGCTGCCGTAAAGAAAGAATTTAACACTTTTGGCGGAGTGCTAGAAAAGGCCCAAAGAAAAATTAATGAAGCCAACAATGAAATTGAAACCTTGGTGGGCACTCGTACTCGCATGATGCAGTCTAAACTAAAAAATGTGGAACAACTTGAAGCCCCAAAAGAATCTTCAAATGTGATTGATTTCAAAGAATAAGTTTTTTCTCTTTCAAACTCTTGTTGTCAAAAAGTTCTATTTCATATTTAGAAATAGAAAAAAATTAAACCATTTAGAATACGCTATTAATAGCCTTCCGAAATATAAACAAGGGTTTGGGTTTGTTTTACCAACAGATTGATAAATTGATCCAATCTACGTTCTGTCTCTTCCTCTGAGCCCGAAATTTTGAGCAATTCTTTTAGTAGCATTAAGTCTTGTTTTGGAAGCACGTATTCATAAAATGATGGCCCCTCTTTTAGTTCTATTAGTGCTATTAAATCTTTTTGCCCCATCAAATCCTCAATCAATGTTATTCTGACGCCTGCATTGTTGAAGGCAGGAATTAATGTAGATTTTAATATATCTAAACCTTCATCCGTTTTCCCAGGTTTAAATTCAAACTTAAACAAGTTTGCATAGCTGCCGCCTGTTCTTTTAATACCCCGAATGGAATCAATTTCTTGACCTAAAGAAAAGTTTACAAAAGCCAATACGGCAATTAACCAAAGCCGATTTTTTTTGCTCAAAACGGTAAAAATAAAAGATTAAAGACTATTCGTTTTGAAGGCTTTCTTCTCTTTGTTCTTCTCTTGTGGTAGTGCCTTTGCTGGTGGTCACCTCAACCCGCGTCTTTACTTTTCTTTTGCCCAGTGTGGGTGGGATTTTATCAATAATTTGACTGATATTTTCTTCCGTTAATTTTCAGGAAAGGTAACGTTCACTTTGATTTCGTTAGGGAAACGAACAGAAACACAAGAGGTTAACGCAATCAAAATAAGTGCTGGGCAAATAAGTTTCATAGGAGATATAATTAAGTTTGTTATTTATTTGAGGCCAAAAAAGGGGAATTGTTACAGTTTTATTTAAAAATATTTTAACAGTTAAAGTTTGATATAAATCTTTTTCTTAAAGAGATAGTGCACCGGCAACCAAATGATGGCAACATAGAGAATGGCATATAACAGAGAAGTGAATTTGGAAGCCATTCCCAAAGATGTAAAGGTATCCATAAACCATTCATTGAGTTTGATTCCCCAAAGGCGGTCACTGTAAAAAAACAGGGTGAGCATGCCTGCCAAGGTGTATGAAAAAATGGAGTTTACACCAAACTCTTGGGCAAATCGGAAGTGGTGCCCCCATTGCTTTAAATCGCAAATAAAGATAAAAAAGCCTAAGGCTAGGGTAGAAATCCCTCCAAGCATTAAGGTGAATGAAGTGCTCCACAGGCTTTTATTCAATGGAAAAATATATTGTGTCAAATCGCCTAAAAAGAAGAGTATGGCAGCCATAATAAAAAGGTGTACTAATTTTTCAGAGAGCGTTTTTTGGGCTAGGATAATATAGCCAGCAAATACCCCCAATAAGCCAGTGGTAATGGCCGGGAGGGTACTCAAAATACCTTCTGGATCCCACGTTTTTTGCCAAAGTACGCCGGGTAAAAGAAGGTGGTCAATATAATGAGCCCAATTTTTTTCGGGCACACTTAGGTCGGGTAAACCAATGCCTGGAACGGGCACAAAGCACATCACAATTAAGTAGCCTACCAAAAGACTGGCAGCCACATAATATTGTGTTCTTTTTTTAGTAAAAACAAAAAGGAGAGCAGTAAATAAATAAACCAAAGCAATTCTGGGGAGCACACCCACCCAGCGGATGCGCTCAAAATTAAATTCCGGCCATAGCCATAAAAAGAGTCCAACGGCATAAATTTTTATAAAGCGCCAGATAATTTTTTTGACTATATCCGATTTTTCCGCGCTTTCTGCTCTTTTACTTAAGGATAACACTATGGAGGTCCCCATAATAAATAAAAATGTGGGAAAGATATAATCTGTGGGAGTTAGCCCATTCCATTGGGCATGTAGCAAAGGGCTATACACATGAGACCAAGATCCAGGATCATTAACAATAATCATAAAAATGATAGTTAATCCTCTTAAAATATCGACGGCGAGAATACGTTGTTTACTCATTGCAATTCGGTTTGGTTTATTTCAATTGTTTTTCCTCCTCTTCCCAAGGCATTAAATACGCGCACTTTTACGGTAGCGTTCACGTCAATGCTCACCGGCATACGATATAATGTTGCCTTGGCGGTGGGTACACTGCCGTCAAGGGTGTAGCGCATTTCCATGCCTGGAAAGGCTTGTTTTAAGAACAGTTTGTTGTCTTTAATAAGCCCGCCTGCCTTGGGCAGATCATATGCCCAGGAGCTGAATCTTAGATCAATCAAGGGGAGTTGCCGTTGTCCTAACGTATTTGAGAAAGTATTCCAAGCTTGGTTCATTGCTTCTATTTGTGCCTCTTCTTTAAGGCTGATCCACTCGGGTTGAGGTGCCCAAGCGCGCTCTGCAAAAACAATTAAATTGGGCATGAATAGGGCATCAAAAATTGATTCATTTCGAACGGTTTCGGTCCATAGTTGGCTTTGTATGCCCCATAAATTTGCTGCTTTTGAAGGGTCTAATTTGGTTTTATTAGCAATTTCTTCAGGGCTAATGTTATTTTTTTTAGTGAGATAAACAGAAGCAAAAACATTTTCGGGATCGGTGGCCCAGGTGTCAATGTAAGAAACATATCCGGACCAATTGAGGCCGTAGTTTTCAAAATCTCCATCGTCTGTCATGTCAAAATAAAAAGCAGCAGAATTGCTCATCACTGTTTTAAAACCTTTGTTGGCAAACTTATAAATCATATCTTCCCTTCCTGCGCCCCAAATGTTGTTCCACACATAGGGGATCACTTCTTGGTTAAATTGCTCTTTTTTGATTTGTGTTTCTTCTTGGCTTTTTTCAGAATGCTCTAATAAAAAATCTTCCCATCCTGCCATAACAATGTTATGTTTGTCAAATAGGTCTTTTAATTTTTTTAACCCATAATTATACAATGCTACGGTGTTTTCTAATTGGTGTTTATCCATAAAGGCCTCACAAATTGGAGAAGCCGTCCAAACGCCATAGGGCAACTCATCTGCTCCAATACTAAATTGTGTTAGAGAGAGGCCAGTGGCTTCATACATAGCTTTAATTTCTGTCACCACTTTTTCATAAAAAGCAAAGGCGCTGTCTTGGCAAATACACACCACATTATCATTAAACAACTGGGCCGAGCGATATTGGCTTTGGTCTTGAGGATCGACCAAACGATAGTTTTCATCTTTGCGAATATACATAGCTTTAATGGCGGCTCGAGCATGAGAAGGAAAACTAATCTGAGGCATTACGGTGATGTTTTTTTCACGGGCGTAAGCCAAAAGAGACATAAAATCTGCTTTGCTCAAAAACCCATTTCCCCGGTCACCCCCTCCGGCTCCGGAGCCGTAAAAGGGAATTAATCGGTCACTTTCATCTGCTGTAAACCCTCTTTTTCCACCCATAGTTGTGAGCTCTGGTAGTCCCGGTATTTCAATGCGCCACCCCTCGTCATCCGAAAGCCTAAGGTCGAGATAGTTCAATTTATAATAGCCCATTGCATCAATTACCTGTTTAATTTTTTCTAGGTCATAAAAGTTCCGTGCAATGTCGAGCATAAAGCCTCGGTAAGCAAAGCGGGGGGCGTCTTCAATTTCAAGTAATGGCCAATTCGTTTGTTCTATCGAAGCGGTATGAATGATTTGATCTAAAGACTGTAAGGCATAAAAAACGCCCACAGCATTGGAGGCCAAAATATCAATCGATGCTTCATTTAGATTGAGTTGGTATCCTTCAGCCGGAATATGGGGTTGATACTGGATTTTTACATTGGCTTTTTCAGGGGCGTTAACCCAAGAAATGGACTGCTCAAATTGTTGTTTTAAATGTTTTTCGAATTTACTTTTATGTTTCTTTAATGGGTTCTCCAAAAAAATTTGCCACTTCTGATCAGGTTGTTTTTTGCCCGCACTTTGTTTTATTTTTTTAGGATGGGGCACCACCCAAGAAAGAACTTCTTTTGGTAAGGGCTCAAGGGAGGCATATTCTTCATAGCGCTGGGCTGCAGTGGGAATATTAAGGCTGGCTAATCCCTGGGCTTCTTTCCAATGTAAACGGGTTTCTAGTTCCAAAACTTGATTTTGGTCATAGACAATAAACGCCCCCATAGGCCCCATAACTTCACGGCTTATAATACCCTCTTGGATACCTTTAAAAGAAATAACATCTCCAGATCTAAGAGACCATTTTTCATCAAACTTTAAAATTAAATACTGTTGACCATTAACATATTCAAAAGAAATGCCATCGGGTAAGCTATCCCATAATGGAGTGCCCACAATCTGATTCCAATGCAATTCCCACTGCCCACCTTTAAAGTCTTTTTTGGTGGCATTAGTAATTTGATAGGTTACTTCCATTTGGTTCTTTGATGTATTAAAGGTATTTATGCTAAAATCAAAAAGAACGCTTTCAGATACAACTTTGGGGGAAGTACAAGTAAAACTCAAAATGCTGGTGAAGACCAGCACCAAAAAAGAATTTTTCATAGATTGAGATAAAAAATTGAAGTAGAAAGGTATAGTATTTTTTGAAAACGAAAAACCCTTTGCCTGTTAAGCCCTAATAATTTTGTATTTTAATGGACGCAACACAAAAATTTTCATAGAATGAATAAAGATTTTCTTATCCATTGGGTTTGTAAACTTTTATTTTGTGGTCTTGTTACTATTGGTTTTCAAACTTGTCAACAAGCACCGATTAACAAGAAAGTACCCCTGCAGGTGGACAAATTAAAAGCCTATGTAGCCAATGTAGGCACAGATTTTTCGTATGAAATTAAAGATACCATACACTACCCCGAGGCCGATGTTTATCATATCAAAATGCAATCTGGACGTTGGCTTACAGAAGCTGAAGTTGATCAACCTTTATGGTGGCATTGGGTAGATGTGGTTGTACCCAAAAAAATAGATACTAAAAAGGCCTTATTGTTTATTGGAGCAGGGTCCCAAAAAGACACCAAAGTTTTTGTGGATAGTATGGCCATTGCACAAGCCATAAAAATTAAATCAATTGTTGCTCATGTGAGCAATGTTCCTTTTCAGCCCCTTTCCTTTAAAGGAACCGATTCTATTCAACGTTATGAAGATGATATAATTGCTTATGGGTGGGATCAGTTTTTGAGAAATGGAGCCCAAGATAAAGACCTAGAATGGTTGGCTCGTTTTCCTATGACCCGTGCAGTTGTTAGAGCTATGGATGTGATTGAGAATATTAGTCAAGCGGTGGATGCACCGGTTTCTTCTTTTTTTGTGTCTGGTGCTTCCAAACGAGGTTGGACTACGTGGACCACAGCTGCCGTTGACAACCGGGTGATGGGCATAGCCCCCTTGGTGATTGATATGCTTAACCTAGTGCCCTCTTTTGATCATCACCATAGGGTGTATGGGCAATGGTCTCCGGCGGTTCAAAATTATGTGGATCAAAATATTATGGATTGGATGGGCTCACAAGAATTTGATCGCTTGTTAGATGTGGTTGAACCTTATGAATTTAAGCAACTCTTTACAATGCCAAAATTGATTGTGAATGGCACCATAGATGAATTTTTTGTGACCGATTCATGGCAATTTTATTGGGATGATTTACCAGATTCAAAATATTTGCAATATGTACCCAATGGAAATCATGGTTTATTGGGAAAGTATAGTGCTCAAAATATATATTGCTTTTATGATCGTTTAATTCATCAAAAGCCTTTGCCAGAAATGGAATGGAAAATAGAAGGTAATCAAATATCACTTCAGGTGGAAACTACAGAGCCCTACGCCATTGCTCTTTGGCAAGCGAACAATCCAAAAGCCCGCGATTTTAGAATTTGGGAAATTGGAAGGACATGGGAAAAGCAATCTTTAGCACTCACCGATGCGGGGGCTTATGAGGTGCAAATTTCGCCAAAAGAGGGCTATACGGCCGCTTTAATTGAAGTTGTATTTAATCCAGAGTCTGATTCGCCTTTTACCCTAACCACCGGTACGCTGATCACACCAAACACTTTTCCTTTTGAAAAGTATCAACCAAAGGTTCAATTAGGCAGCCCAATAAACAAAAAAGAAAAAGGTGAATAAACTTTAATTAAGGCCTAGGAATTTCTTTTAAAACCATAACGAAGTTGGTCCCAAAAAGAGTTTGGAATATGTTCATCTCCCGGGAAACCAAGGGGCACATGTGGATCTGCTTGAGGTACATAAGATGTTTTAAAGAGAAAATCCCAAAGGCTGAGGCTGATGCCAAAATTGACTCCTACTTTGCCTTCAGGCTGGGTGTGAGCATGATGATATAGATGCAGTACCGGATTGTTTAATACATATTTTAAGGGCCCCCAAGTGATGTTGAGGTTGGCATGATTAAAATGACCAATGGTAATGGCAATAAAGTGAATCACATAGGCATGTTGAGGCTCAAAGCTGCCTAAGAACATCAGTCCAATGGTTTTAAGGGGTTTATATAGAATGTTTTCCATCCAATGATAGCGAAGATGAGCAGCAAACCCCATTTCTTTTACACTGTGATGAATTTTGTGAAAGGCCCATAAAAAGGAATATTTATGTAATAAAATGTGTGTACACCACTGAACAAAGTCGAGTACCACAAAAAAGAGGAGGAGTTGAATGGGGAGTGAAAATGCTTCTAAATTTATGATTTGTAGGCTGTTGGATGTTATTCCAATGGAAGAAAAAAATAAGGTAAAGACCTCATAAAAGCCACTGATGGCCAGTGAAAAAAGGAAAAAATTAAAAAACATGTAGAAGACATCAAGGCCAAAATCTTTTCTAAAGACCCCTTGATTTTTCCGCCACGGAAAACTTATTTCCAACACCCAAACAATAAGGGAGAGCAGAATTAAGCCCCAAAAATAGTTTTTATAAAACGGTACTTGAAAAGTGATTGATTTTAATGTCCAATCTAAAGAGCCTAAAAAAGCACCGATAAAAGCGTTACCATATTCCATCATTGTCACAAAATAGTTTGTGAACCTACATCATAAAGTTCCTGCCAAAATTACATAAGTATTTAAGGAAATAAAAATGAAAAAGAGTATTATACAAAAAAATCCCTACCAGAAGATGGCAGGGATTTTGTGGTACCTCCAGGAATCGAACCAGGGACACAAGGATTTTCAGTCCTTTGCTCTACCAACTGAGCTAAGGTACCTTAGCTAAAAGCGCGTGCAAATATAAACGGGATTTTACTTCCGAACAAAATAATTCCATTCAATTCTTCTTATTTTAGCCGCATATAAAAGACAATGTATCTTATTTTAGACTTTGGGAATACTCAAGTAAAACAATTTGTCTATCAAAAAGGAGTTTTGATTGCATCGGTTTCGAGTGGCTATGACACACTTTTAAATACCTTGCAAAAAACCCATCAGGCCTATACGGATATCAGTCATATTTTGATTGCCGATGTGTGGGGTAAAGCAGAAGAAACGGTGGCCAGCATTTTTACAAAAGCGTCTATTTCAATGTGTTCCTTGGCTTTAAAAGTGCCCTTTACAACGGCCTATAAAAGCCGAGAAACCTTAGGCGCCGACAGAATTGCTCTACTAGCCGCCATGCGTTTGGCCTATCCCAATCAGAATCTTTTGGGTATTGACTTGGGGAGTTGTATTACGTACGATTTGTTGGATGCAACCGGTCACCACCACGGAGGGAGTATTTCACCTGGATTTCAAATGCGATATCAAAGCCTACACAGCTTTACTGGCAAACTTCCAAAATTGGAGCCCAAGTGGATTGAAACACCAGTGGGAAACGACACTGAAAGTGCCATACACGCTGGAGTTTATCAGGGTATTTTAAAAGAAATTGACGGGCAAATTGAATTTTACAAGACCCAATTCAAAAATTTAACAGTAATTTTTGTGGGTGGAGATGCTCAAAGGTTGCCCATGCCATATAAAAATGGCATATTTGCTCCTGATAATTTTTCAGCAGATGGCTTGCACCACATACTAGAAATCAACAGTTAAAATGATCCGGAAAGTTGTCTTAGGAACTTTTTTAATTTTCACCCTGCAAGGTTGGGGTCAAAATGGGACCACTTCACCTTACTCCTTAGCGGGTTTAGGTGAACTCACCTTTAGAGGTACTCAAATCAATCGGTTTATGGGTGGTTTAGATGTTTACACAGACTCTATTCATGCCAATTTATCCAACCCGGCAAGTTATGGAGAACTAAAGCTTACAACATATTCTCTAGGTATCCATTATAAATCCAACTTAATGGATGATGAAAGTTTTAACCAAAATGGACAAACAGCAACATTAGATTATTTGGCTGTTGGTATCCCGACAGGGAAATTCGGTTTTGGCTTCGGTATTATACCCTTAACCTCTGTTGGATATAGGGTAAATACAATTAACGAAAATGTTAGTCCTTCCATTATTGATCAATTTCAGGGAAGAGGTGGAATTAATCAAGCTTTTTTTTCTTTAGGTTTTCCGGTGTTAAAAGTGCTGAGAATTGGAGCCACTTTCAACTATAATTTTGGCAACTTAGAATATAACACAGAACAATTTAGGCAAGGTGTTGATATTGCCACATTGCTCACACAAAAATCGGTTGTAACTGGTTGGAGCTACTTACTGGCAGCAAACGTAAATATTCCCCTTGGAAAACAGCATGAATTCAAAGCCATGTATACTCATCAGCCCAAAGCACATTTTGATTCTTCAAACGAAGAAATTATATTTGCTCGTTCTATTTCAAACAATTCAATTACAGATTTTGAAGAGATAAATTTATCAGATAAAGGATTGCTAGCAACAACTATGAAACAACCCCTATCGCAAAAGTTTGGATTTGGTTTTGGAAAAACAAAAAAATGGTTTGTCGGTTTTCAGCGCAACTCAAGTCCGTTCTCAACCTTTGAAAACAAGTTTTTGCAAAGAGAAAACATTACTTACGATGATGCCTCCCAGTTAACTGTTGGTGGATTTTTCATTCCCAATTACGCTTCTCTGACTAATTACTTTAGTAGAGCAGTATATCGCTTTGGATTTCGTTCAGAGCAGATGGGTGTAGTAATAAATAACATTCCTTTAACAGAAACTGGCATATCTTTTGGAGTTGGTTTGCCCATGGCCGGCTATTCAAATGCTAATATTGGTATAGAAATGGGCCGACGAGGAGAAAAAAATAACGGTTTGATCAGAGAAACCTTTTTTGCTTTGCGAGTGGGATTATCACTCAACGCTTTATGGTTTATCAAGCCAAAGTATAATTAAAAAAGAACAAAATGAAAAAACGCATTTTAATTACCGCTTTTTTAGCCACTGTATTCATAACGCCTAAGGCTTTAGCACAAGACAATCAAGAATGCCTTCAAAACCTATCCATTTTTGCAGAATTTGCAAAGGTGAAAAATTATAAGGCTGCTTATGAACCATGGATGGCCGTTCGAAATGAATGTCCAAAGCTCAACAGAGCCATTTATTCTTATGGAGAACGTCTTTTAAAAGATCGTATTAAGAATGGAACCCCCGAAGAACAAACAGCAGCTAAGCAAGACATTTTGTTGTTTTATGATCAATGGGCAGAAAATTTTCCTGTCTACAAAAAGGATTCCGAATTAGGGGATATAATCAGCAAAAAGGCACAAGCCATGTTAGATTATGATTTGGGTGACTTAAAAATGGTTTATGGCGTTTTTGACGAAGCTTTTGAACGAGATGTAGAAAGCTTTTCAAATCCAAAACACCTCTATAATTATTTTAAGACTTTTTATGATCGATATAAGCAAAATGATGCTGCCGTAACCATGGAGTTACTTTTTAACAAATATGAAGAAATTTCTGAGAAGTTTGAATTTGAAAGCGTTGCATTGGCAAAAAAACTAGATTTGATTTTGAAAAAAGAAGATGCTGGAACCCCTTTGAGCAGTAGAGAGTCTAGAAACAAACGTGTTTATGAAGTCAACTCAAAAGCTATCGGAACGTTCTTATCCAATTTAGATGCCATTATAGCTAAAGAAGCCACTTGCGAAAATCTCATTCCGCTTTATCAAGAAAATTTTGATGCCAATAAAGGCGATGCCATTTGGTTAAAACGCGCTGCTAGTCGAATGGATAGTAAAGAATGTTCTGACGACCCTTTTTTTGTGACCCTTGTAGAAGCCCTGCACACTTTAGAACCTTCTGCTGATTCAGCCTATTATTTAGGAATTTTAAATGATAAAAGCGGAAATAGTGAAGAAGCACTCAAATACTACGAAGAGTCTATTGCCCTGCAAACAGATGGTTACAAAAAAGCTAAAATTTTATTTAAGATTGCGAACAAATTTAAAACGGCTGGACGTAAATCAAAAGCACGGAGTTATGCCAACAAAGCCCTTAGTTTTCAACCTTCTATGGGCAGTGCCTATTTGTTGATTGCCAATATGTATGCTAGCAGTGCTAATGATTGTGGAGATACCCAATTTAATAAACGTGCCGTTTATTGGCTAGCTGCTGATATGGCCACAAAAGCGGGTAGAGTTGATCCTTCTTTAAAAAGTATTGCCAATAAAACAGCGGCTAGTTATAAGGGCCGCGCACCAAGCAAAACAGATATCTTTACCGAGGGTAATCAAGGCCAAGTGATCAAGTTTAACTGTTGGATCAACAGTAGTGTTACAGTGCCAAGCCTGTAAATGAATAAGAGAAATTTGCACGGGATTCTTATTGTTATCTCTCATCTGATTTTTCTTGTTGGGTGTGTGGACACAGCTGAAACAGCCAAAAATATTATGAGAGACCAGCAACTACCGCTGGGAACTGCCAATAACATTAGGATGGTCTATACCGACTCAGCAAGAGTGCAAGCCATTCTAACTGCGCCAGTGCATGTTGACTTTACCAACCTCAGCTTCCAATATTCCCTTTTCCCGGAGGGACTAAAAGTTGTTTTTTACGATAAACAAGGCAACGAAAGTGAACTTATTGCCGACTATGGAAGATTTTATAATGCCACAAAGTTGATTGATTTAAAAGGAAATGTAGAATTGAAATCCAATAATGGAGGCATTTTGAAAACGGAACAGCTCTTTTGGGATGCCGAAGCCGAATGGATGTTTACAGAACAACCCTTTACATTAAAAGATAATGATTACGATTTTCAAGCCATCCGATTGGATGCTGACAAAGAATTCACTAAATTTCAAACGGGTAAATTGCTTGGAACAATAAAAGTTTCTGAAAACCCAAACGACAGTCTAGCACCATGAAAAGTTATCGTATTTCTGAAATCATTTATTGGATAATTGCCCTAATAGCCACTTATGAAGCCTACAATTTGTGGAATATTAACCCTACAAAAGCATATTTATTTTTGGGGTTTGCTGCATTATCTATTTTTATGGCTTTGTTTAGAAGACACTTCAGAAAGAAATTTGAGCAGCGAGACAATTCTAAAAAATGATAGTTACAGATAGTATCATTTTAATCTGCCTGCTGCTCTCTGCCTTTTTTTCGGGTATGGAAATTGCCTTTATATCCTCAAATCGAATATTTTTAGAAATTGAAAAAAGACAAGAAGGGCTAACTTCTAAAATCTTAAAAAAAATAACAAAAGACCCTGCAAGGCTCATTACTACTATGTTACTGGGCAATAATATCGCCTTGGTAGTTTATGGATTGTTTATGGGAGAACGTGTTTTGGCAACGTTATTTCCTGAAACCCTACTCTTGCCAGACCCTGGCTTGCGGATTGTTTTTTATCAAACCCTAATTTCAACAGCCATTATTCTTCTTACGGCGGAATTTTTACCGAAAGTTTTTTTTCAACTCTATGCCAATACATTTTTGAAAATATTTGCCCTACCCGTGGCCTTGTTCTATTTTCTTTTTGCACCTATTACCTATCTAATTATACAGTTGACCAATTTTGCCTTAAAGACTTTTTTTAAGACCGTACCACAACAAATGCAGCTTTCTTTTTCTAAGGTAGAATTGGGACATTATATTGAAGAACAACTAGAGTCCAGCAATGACAAAGAAAATATAGATTCAGAAGTTCAGATTTTTCAAAATGCACTTGCTTTTTCAGAGGTCAAAGCACGTGATGCTATGGTTCCTAGGGCAGATGTTATCAGTGTAGAAATGAACAGTTCTATTGAAGAATTAACACTGCTTTTTGCCAACACTGGTTTTTCTAAAATCCCAGTTTATGAGGATAATATAGACGAAGTTAAAGGCTATGTACATACCTTTGAAATGTTTAAAAGCCCTTCGTCCATTAAAAAATGTTTGATGCCAGTTGCCTTTGTTACTGAGACCATGCCTGTTCATGAGGTTTTAAAGATGCTTTCTAGGCAACGCAAAAGCATGGCTGTGGTGGTCGATGAGTATGGAGGCACCTCTGGTATTGTGACTATTGAAGATATTGTTGAAGAACTCTTTGGAGAAATTGAAGACGAACACGATGTGGTGGCTCATTATGAAAAGCAATGGAGTGAAAACGAATTTGAACTCTCAGCTAGACTAGAGGTAGATTATATAAATCAAAAATATCAATTGAATTTACCCGAAAGTGAACACTATGAAACCCTTGGCGGTTGGGTAGCTTTTCAAATGGGAGATATCCCCCAACGCAAAGAAGAAATGGAGCTAGAATCCTTTAAGATTAAAATAACAAAAGCAAGCTCTACCAAAATAGAACGTATCCGAATTCACAAAAAGGACTAAGAAAAGCAAAACACCACAGATTTGAAAGATTCTTACTTTCTTTATTGAACGGAAAAGCGTAATTTCGCAAACGTTTAAATTTATGCAGTATGGCCATTTTAGGAAAAATTAGACAACGATCTGTTTTTTTGATACTTGTTATTGGACTTGCTCTTTTTGCCTTTGTCATTTCAGGTGTTTTTGGAAACGGTAATCAAGGTGGTAGTCCAACAGACCCAGTGGCCATTGTTAATAATGATGAAATTGACATTGAGCAATTTCGAATGATGGTAGATCAAACCGAACGCAACTATAATTTTTCGACGCTACAAGCGGTTAATGTTGTTTGGGATCAAGCCATCAGAAGTAAAATCTTTGAACAAGAATTAAATGCCCTAGGCATTGATGCAGGAAAAGAGCAAATTGAACAAATAATTTCTAGCAATCAAGCCTTTGCACAAGATACACGCTTTCAAAATGAAGCAGGTTTTTTTGATTTTGGTATTTTTACCGACTTTATTGCTCAACTCAAAGCACAAAACCCCCAAGCATATGAATCTTGGAAAGCACAAGAAAGAAGCATCATAGAAATTGCCAAACAAAATATTTATTACGATTTAATTAAAGCAAGCAATGGTTTAACTGAAGCCGAAGCAAAAGCCGCCTATCACCTAGAAAATGACAATCTAAACCTGAAATTTGTTCGTATTCCATTTGATTATATTCCTGATAGTTTGGTATCTGTTTCTGACAATGAAGTAAAAGCCTATCGAAATGAGCACAAAGATCTATACCAACGCGACGCTTACCGGAACATTCAATTTGTCCGATTTGATAATGCTGCCACAGAAGATGATATAAGCGCCATTCGACTACGATTGGAAGGACTCATTAATGAACGCATTGCTTACAACGATGTTTCCAAGTTAACAGATACGCTGGAAGGATTAAAAACCACCACAAAAATTGCAGATTTTGTTGACGAATATTCTGAAGTTGCATTTGATTCGGTCTACAAGCCTAAAGGCCAACTCAACAATGAATATGCAGATATTTTGTTTGAATTGGATCCGGGTGAAGTTTTTGGACCCTATCAAGATGGCACTGCCTACAAAATTTCTCGTATGCTCGATAAAAAGAAAAACGCATCTATCAGAGCCAGTCATATCTTAATTACTTATGAAGGTGCCACGCGAGCTCCAGAAAACATAACAAGAACACAAGAGGAGGCTAAAAAAGAAGCACAACGCATTTATGCGCAAACCCGCCGTCGCTCCGCAGACTTTGAAGCTTTAGCCAAAGAATATTCAGAAGGCCCCACAAAAAATCGTGGGGGTGATTTGGGCTTCTTTCAGGAAGGTGAAATGGCAGCACCCTTTTTTGATTTTTGTGATAAAGCTCGTATTAATCGTGTTGGCTTGGTAGAAACCGAATTTGGATTTCATATCATAAAAGTTACCGATAAGGATGACCTTGTACTCCTTGCTGACGTTACAGCATCCATTGTGCCATCTGACCAAACCGCCAACGAAATTTTTAGAAATGCTACACAATTCGAAATGGATGCCCTTCAAACAGGTGACTTTTTAGGCACAGCAGAAAGAGATGGCTACAGCGTACAACCGGTTAAAAACATTGCAGCACTGGAGGAAAATATGCCCGGTTTATACCAGCAACGCAATATTGTTAAATGGGCTTTTGAAAAAGACACAAAACTCGGAGCCATCCGCCGTTTTACACTCTCTGACGGAAGTTATGCTGTGGTGCAATTAACCACCATTCAAGACGAGGGTCTTGCCCCAGTAGAAGACGTAGAGCGTGAAATTAAAGAAATCCTCATCCAAAATAAAAAAGCGGATAAAATCAAATCTCAATTTAATCAAATGGACACCCTTGAGTTGCTCGCTGAAAAAGCCGAATTGGAGGTAGAGACTGCATCTGCTATTAACCAAAAAAATGCAACTCTTGTGGGTGCTGGAGAAGAGCCTTACATTTTAGGGGCTGCTTTTTCACTCCCCCTCAACCAAGCTTCAATTTTAATGCAAGGAGAACAAGGCGTTTATATGATTGAAGTTATAGAGAAAACAATTGCACAAGATGTTGGCAACTATGATAATTATGCCAAAAATTTGCGCGATGAGGCTAACCAAAAATTGGGAGATATCATTTTTGAAGCCCTTAAATCAGCCGCTTCTATTGAAGATAATAGAGCTCTATATTACTAGCTAATTACATCAAAACAAGTTTTTTGTAAATTTGGCATAGTTTTTGTCCTGCTAATCAGTAGAAGAAAATTAACAATGCAAGAACTTTCGCCTACAACAATTACATCAACAAAAAATGAGCTTCTCTATGGCACCCAATGGCGATGCACAGCCCAACTAGAAGAGGGCATTGACTTTCACGAAATGCGTTTTATTTCTCCTTACCAAGTAGAGGGATGGTCAAAAGATCAAACCCAAAAGCGAGCTGAAAAAATGTTTACGGCCAGTTATATGCTATCTGGAGAATCACTTCGCATTGAACAAGACCAAGAAAACTTCCAAGCCGTTTGGATCCAACAAAAAATAATTGCTTTTGTGGACGGAAAAACAATGATCTTTCACCCGGTGATCTAAGTGGGTTGCAACACCATTGTATTGAACGGAAAGAGGGTAGAATAGCCTTTAGTCTTAAAATAATTTACCGTGTTTTCGTCCCCCGAGACAAGCATAAAGTCCCCCCCCCATGCGCCTAAGCTTTTGATTTGCCCATTAAAATCACTAAAAAGGCTTTTTTGTATGGGTATCCGCTTTAAGTATTGCCCCATTAAACTTTCATGTTCTGCTAGTAATTTATTGAAAAAGAGTTGGTCCTTACAGTTTGTTATGGCTTCTGTGAGCATATTCATTTCTTCTAATTCTGAGAAGGGAATATGTTTTGTTCGGTCAATTTCTATACGGCTATTTTGTTTTGTGTTTTGATATATGAAATATAAATGCTCAGCAAAAGGAGGATTAAATTGCACGGATGTAACAAGAGGCGAAAATGGGTTTCTCACATAATGAATAGGTCCTTTGGCTGTGGCGCAAGATAGATCATACCCACTACCACCAAAGGTGTTTTCCAACAATTCAAAGGGATTAATTTGAGCCCATTGAGCCAAATTTGCGATAAGAGTAGAAGAGCTTCCCAATCCCCAATGGCGGTTAAATTCTAGGTGAGTTAGAACCTTGCCACCGCCTTGGCTCAAAAAAGATGGATTTAATTGTCGAATTGTTCGTAAGATTTTGGTGAGTTGCTCTCCAACTTCAGTTGGTTTAGTTTTTTCCTTAAAATCATTCAGCATAAATTGCCCTTGATACCATAGTTTTCCTTCATGATCAAAACTATTCCATACAAGGTCTGGCTCTAGGGTTGTTTCAAAAGACAGGGATTGCCCCAGCGTACAAGGCACTGCCAAGGCTTTAGCTCCAGACAAAACACAATATTCTGCCGTGATAAGCAATTTCCCATGACTGTGGAATGAAGTTTTCAAATTACAGCTAAATTGAAAGCTAAAATAACATTTTGTGCTGAGTGTGGCTTTTACATTGCGTTGCTCTTTTCACCTTATTTTATATATTAGGACTTTAAAACCGAAATTACCATGTTAAAAAAAATTGTTTTTTTCTTTTTTGTAGTACAAGCCACTTTGATGACGGGTCAGCAAATGAATCTTCAAATTGAAGATGTAGTTAGCTCCAATTTTCAACCTGAGCGCTTGGAGTCGATACGTTCATTAAAAAAAGGTTCCCAATACACCACACTCTCAGTGGATAAAGAAAAGAAAAAAGCTACCGTTTTTCTACATCATTTTTCAGGAAAGCCAGATAAAACCATTCTAATCCAAACAGATCCTTTGAATGGAATCCCTTTTTTTACTGCCTATGCCTTTTCTAAAAATGAATCTAAAATGCTTTTAGAGTCTGATATGGATCCTATCTATAGACGTTCAAAGCAAGCAATCTATTGGATTTATGATCGCGAAACAAAGGCTACCTCACAACTTTTTCCTGAAAAAATTCAAGAACCCCTTTTGTCACCTAACGGCCAATTTGCCGCATTTGTGTATAGAAGAAATCTTTATGTAAAAGACCTTAAAAATGACCACCTAAAAAAAATTACTTATGATGGCAGCTTTGACACAATAAATGGGATCACGGATTGGGTTTATGAAGAAGAATTCGGATTTGTCCGAGCCTTTGATTGGAGTCCGGATAGTAGTCATTTAGTCTATTTGCGTTTTGATGAGTCAGAAGTGCCCCTATTTTCAATGGATATATACGGCCAAGACACCTATCCTTTTCCTTATGCTTTTCGCTATCCCAAGGCTGGAGAAAACAACTCTAAATTACAATTATTTGTGTATGAACTCAAAAATGAAACAAGAAAAGAAATTTCCTTTGGAGAAGAACAGCCTTACTATATCCCCCGTCTGAAATATGTGGGTGGATCTCATGGCTTATTGATTCAAACCCTTAACCGTCATCAAAACCATTTAAAATTGTGGCGGGTAAATCCACTTGAAAACAAAACATCACTCATTTTAGAAGAAAAAGATGCCGCCTATGTGAGTATCCAAGATGAATATAAATTTTTAGCCGATGGTAGCTTTCTTTGGCTAAGTGAGCGAGATGGATACAATCATATTTACCACTATGACAACAATGGAAAATTACTGGATCAAATCACCCGTGGTCAATGGGAGGTAACGGCTCTATATGGCATGAATGAAAAAAAAGGGGAAATCTATTATCAATCCGTTGAAAATGGAAGTATGGGTAGAGGAATTTTTGCCCTTAAACTCAAAAACAAAAAGAAACGCAATTTGGGCCGTGACCAAGGTTTTAATGGAGCCACCTTTAGTGCAGACAATTCTTTTTATATTCATTCCTATTCTGATGAAAAAACGCCACCCCAATATGGACTTTATCAAACCAATAATGGGCAGAAGGTAAAAGCACTTTTAGACAATGAACCTCTTCAAAAGAAACTTGATGCCTACAACTTACCCGGCAGAACATTTTCTACCATAAAGATCAATGGAGAAACGTTAAACATGTATCTTCTAAAACCCAAAAACTTTGATCCATCCAAAAAATATCCGGTTTTGCTTTACCAATATTCAGGCCCAGGATCTCAACAGGTCAGCAACCGTTGGGGAGGCCAAAGAGACTTGTGGCATAAAATGCTCACTCAAAAGGGAATTATTGTAGCCTGTGTTGATGGGCGTGGCACCGGATATAAAGGGGCAGCATTTAAAAAAAGCACTTATTTGAACCTAGTCAAATATGAAACCCTAGATCAAATTGCTTTTGCCAAAGCCCTAGCAGATATGCCCTTTGTTGATCCATCTCGCATTGGCATTTGGGGATGGAGTTTTGGTGGGCATATGGCTTCGCAGTGTTTACTCACTGGCCAAGATGTTTTTTCAATGGCCATTGCCGTGGCCCCGGTCACCAATTGGCGGTTTTACGACACCATTTATACTGAACGTTTTATGCGCACCCCACAAGAAAACCCTTCGGGCTATGATCTTAATTCACCTTTAAATTATGCCGATCAACTGGAAGGAAAATATTTGATCATTCACGGATCTGGAGATGATAATGTGCATGTTCAAAACACCATGCGCATGGTGGAGGCTTTAATACAAGCAGATAAACAATTTGAATGGATGATTTATCCAGACAAAAATCATGGTATCTATGGGGGCAACACTCAAAAACACCTTTACACAAAAATGACTATATTTATTCTTAACAACCTCTAAAATTACTTTATGTCAAAACCAACAGGAAACGCAATAGACCAAGGCTTTTTTGGTCATCCTAGAGGATTATTATATTTATTCTTTGCTGAATTATGGGAACGTTTTAGTTTCTATGGAATGCGCGCCTTGTTGACCCTCTACATGGTTAATGTAATTTTTGAGGTATTAGCCACTCGAGATTTTGCTGCCGCTGCCGTTTATGCTTCCTATGGCTCTTTAGTTTATGCCTCTACCGTGGTAGGCGGAAAAATTTCCGATCTTTTTTTAGGCTTCAGAAAATCGATCTATCTGGGGGGTGTTTTAATGGCTTTAGGCCACTTTATTTTGGCCATAGAACATAACATTGCCTTTTATCTTGCCCTAGGCTTTATTGTTGTAGGCAATGGATTTTTCAAACCTAACATATCCACTTTTGTAGGCTCTTTATACAAAAGCGATGACCCGCGCAAAGATTCTGGATTTACCATCTTTTATATGGGTATTAATATTGGCGGCTGGATTGCCCCGCTAATTTGTGGCTACTTGGGCGCTGAATATGGATGGCATTATGGCTTTGGCCTTGCAGGAATCGGAATGCTTTCCGGCCTCTTGTTTTTTTATAATGGTGTACATTCGGGCGTATTTCAAGACAAAGGACTACCGCCCAAAAACAACAAGCTTTCAGAATCCGTTTTCATGATTAAAAAAGAAAGCCTTATTATTTTATTGGCTTTTTTAACCGCTCCTCTCATTGCCTTTTTGCTTTTCAGCTACCAAAGCATAGGAGATGGAACTACATGGCTGGGTGACCAAAATATTGTTAATGTGATATTTAAATTAATTGGATTTGTTATTCTGCTTTACATGGCATACATTCTATACAACGCCGCGCCTGAAGAACGTAAAAAACTAGTTGTTGCATTATTTATCACACTTTTTATGACCCTATTCTGGGGTTTCCATGAACTTTCAGGAAGCGTTATCACACTCTTTGCAGCTCGTAACGTTAACCTTACCTTTATGGATGCCGCCCAAACCAACTCACTAAATTCTATGTTTATCATTCTGTTGGCTTTACCCATTTCTTGGTTTTGGACTTATTTGAATAAGAAAAAAAGCAACCCCCGAACCCCCTATAAATTTGGTTTTGGGTTGCTCTTTGCCGGTTTAAGTTTTTATATACTTTCGCTTAGTGGCAATGCGGCTGATGCCAATGGCATGGTGCCTTTTTCCTATCTGATAGGGCTCTATTTTCTAATTTCCATAGGAGAGCTTTGTATGTCGCCCGTTGGGCTTTCTAAAATAACCGATCTTTCTCCCCAACGCATCGTGGCTTTTATGATGGGTGTTTGGTTTTTATCATCGTCCTACGCTTTTCAATTGGTTGGGTTTATTGGGAAACAATTAGCCATTGAAAGTGATTCTAATACCATTGGCGGTTTTGATTCCTTGAACACCTATATTGGCGGTTTTGAATTAATTGCAAAATATGCCCTAGGAGCCGGAATTATTGTACTTTTGCTTGCGCCCCTTCTAAATCGTTTGATGGGGAAAGTGCATTAAAAATCGTGAAAATGAAAAAATTAGTTTTGGTTCTGCTCGGCCTTACTTTAGGCAATCTAAGTGCCCAACAAATTCAATGGATGACCCTTGGTGAAGCTCTTGAAGCACAAAAGAAGGAACCAAAAAAAATAGTTATGGATGTATACACCGACTGGTGTGGACCCTGCAAATTGTATGATCGAAATACATTTCAGAACCCCGATGTGGTCCGCTATATTTCTGAATTTTACTATGCCGTAAAATTTAATGCTGAAGGCACTGAATTAATTCAATTTTTTGATAAAACCTTCTCTAATCCAAATCACGATCCCAACCGAAGGGGGCGAAATGCCACACATCAATTTACACAATTTCTAGGGGTTAGGGGCTATCCTACCATTGTTTTTCTAAGCGAAAATGGCGATCCCATTATGCCTGTGGTTGGCTACAAAACACCCCAACAATTGGAATTATTTCTAAAAATGATTAAGCAAGGAGATTATCAAATATTCAAAACTTCAGAAGATTTCCAAAACTATCAGAAAAACTTTATTCCAAAATTCAGAGGCTAATTTTATAGGCGCCTTTCTCTACCGTAGCATGGAAAGCTATTCCGTGCGCCAAACATGTTTTTTTCCAACGGGCTATTTGCCAAGTTGTATTGCTTCCATCGGCAATAACAAGTTCTGGTTCATAGTAATTTAGCCAACGCTCCAAATGGATTTGGGCATTGTGGGTCAATAGCAAATGAGTTGGTTTTTGTGGCAAAGCCACCCAAGTATTTTCTTTTCCAATGCGCAATAACCCTAGTGTTTTCATTTGATGAAGATTTTGCTGTTGTAATTCTCTAACCTCAACAATATTTTGGGTCCTTCTAAAATCCTCTTGGAGTTGAGCAATCTGGTCATTTTCAGCATCTGAAAAAAAATAAGCGATTTGCCCTTTTTGAAGAGAAAGCACCACCTGCCGATTTTGATGAAATACCCAAAAAGCGGTTTCTTTTTGAGTGCTTATGTCTTGATGTAATTCTTGCAATTGCAAGATGAGAAATCCAAAAAAAACACCAAGCATATAGTTTGATTTTCGGGTTTTAAAAAATAAGGTACCCATTACAATAATAAAATACCATATCATCAATTCAAACCTATCTAACGGAATCTCTTTAAATAAAAATTGATCTTGTTTTGAAATAAAAACAACAAATCTATTCAGTTGCTCAATAAGACTGTTGTATGTTGAAATCCAAAAGGAGGGTAAGATGAAAATTATACAATAGAGAAGGGTTCCAAGGCTACCGATCAAAAACAATCCAAAGAGAGGAACAATAACTAAGTTAGAGAGTAAAAATAAACCGGGAAATTGGTGAAAATAGTAAATGCTTAAAGGTGTTACAGTTAATTGAGCAGCTAAGCAAACATATAAAGCATCAATAATTTTCCGGAAGAGAAAAGAATGGGGATAATAAGTTTTTTTAAAAGTGGATACATCCAAAGAATACCAAAAACAGCAGCATAACTCATTTGAAAGCCGATTTGGTGTAAATAAGGCGGGTAAACACACAGAAGTAAAAAAAAGAAAGAACCAAAAAATGAAAACTATTTTGACTGCGATGAAAGGCCTGGGCGATAACCAATGCAGAAAACATAGTGGCCGCTCGCACAACCGAGGCACTGGCTCCAGAAAAAAAAACAAAGCCCCATAAAAACATCAATAAAATAACACCACGGATAACGGAACCCCAAAGCAATCTTTTGAGTGGTTCCAACAAGGCGGCAAAAAAGAAGGTTAAAATGCCAATATGTAAGCCCGAAATGGCTAATAAATGTATGACTCCAGCTTCGGCATAGGCTTGCTTTAATGGCTTTTCTATGGCATTGCGATCACCCAGTAGTAGGGTTTGAATCATCTGCTGGCTTTGAGTGTTTAAACCACTGGTGAGGAGCTGCTGGCGGGCAATTTTCTTCAATTTTAACAGCGTTTTATGCCAAAAAGATTGTTTCTTTTTTTGGGGAATAAGTACAAAAGCTTCTATAGAAAATTGGTGATAGATGTTTTGGTAAGCCAAAAATTGTTTAAAATTAAATGCACCCGGGTTTTTTGGAGGCATAATTTCTCTAAGCACACCTCGAGCTAAGACCAAAGTGCCAGCTTCTAGGGGTGGTGTGGGAATATTGCGTTTTTGATATACCAAAATTTCCCCTTCAAGTTTTTGTGTGTCAGAAGCCTTTACCTGCGCATAATAAGAATGAGAAAAGGCATTGGAACTGTTGTGCTTGTTTATCTCCAGTTGTAAAGTAAGGGTTTCTTCTTGAGGTAAATAATACTTAAAATGCTGGGGGGTAGTGACATAATGGCTATGATAGCATAGCTCACCTAAAGGAATAAAACAAAAATAAAGCAGTATGGATTTAACTAAAAATAATCTAGATGGAAAAAAAATCATTAGTAGGGTTGATAAAAAAAAGAATAAGAAAAAAATCTCCCAAAGAGCAACTAAGGTTGTGGGCCACTTTGAGCTCAAAATCATTCCTAAAGTGAAGAAAAAAGTAATTATATACAGAGGATGTTTGGGGCCATTCATATTCCTAAGATAAAAAAATCTCTAGGGAGTGATTACTCTTGTAGAAAATGTGCCACCTTTTCACTCGCTCCAACAGGACCTAGAAGTTGTTCGAGTTTTTGATAGTCTGCCTTAATTTTCTTTCGTCCAGAAGGGCTAAGTAGTTTTTGTAGTGTTAGCCTTATATTTTTTGTTGTACATTGATGTTGGATTAGTTCCACCACTGCTTTTTTATTTAAAACCAAATTGACCAAAGAAATAAACTTTAATTTAACCAACTTTTTTCCAATAAAATAAGTCAAAAAACTACTCTTATAGCATACCATTTGTGGTACTCCAAAAAGAGCTGTTTCTAAGGTGGCTGTGCCGCTTGTTACAACAGCCGCGTCAGCGTGTTGTAATAATGAATAGGTTTGTTCTTCTACCAGTTTGGCTGCCGTATTTTTCAGGAAACCTTCATAAAAAGACCTTGGAATACTCGGTGCTCCTGCCACTACAAATTGATATTCAGAAAAATGAGGAAGGATACTTAAAAATAGAGGAAGTATTTTTTTAATTTCTTGTTTTCGACTGCCTGGTAATAAGGCGATAAGCGGCTTATTTTTTTTCAGATAATTTCTTTTTAAAAAAGTGGCGTCATACTGAAGGCTAACTAAGGCATCACGCAGGGGGTGTCCTACAAAATGAGTTTTGAATTGATGTTTGTTTTGAAAATAAGGCTGTTCAAAAGGCAAAATCACATAAAGTGCATTGAGGTATTTTTTCATTTTTTGCACCCGATTTTCTTTCCAGGCCCAAACTTGCGGACTTATATAGTAGTGGTTTTTGTATCCCTTAAGGTGTGCCCATTGGGCTATTCTTAAATTAAACCCCGGATAATCAATATATACAATTCGATCTGGATTGAATTGTATAATATCTTGTTTACAAAAGTGCAGGTTTTGTAAAATAGTTCTCAAATGAAGTAAAACCTCCCAAAATCCCATAAAGGCCAAATTACGATAGTGTTTAGCCAAGGTGCCTCCAGCTTTTTCCATCAGGTCACCACCCCAACACCGAATTTGGGCATGGGAATCTTTTTGGCGTAAGGCTTTAATTAAATGGGAACCGTGTAAATCTCCCGAAGCTTCACCGGCAATAATATAATACTTCACTTGCAAAAAATTATTTAAGTGTTAATTTTTAACACTGCCACTACCAAAACCATAAGTAATGAAAATATTACAATGCCGGTTGCAAAAGGTATTTTATTTTTTCGAATGGCCAGAAAGAAAATCGGAAGATTGATTAGTGCTCCCAAAGAGAGCAAGCCTCCCAATTGATTTTTTTCATAGAGGTATTTTAGGCTTTGCTCAAGGCTGTGTTGTGACATAAAATAAGTAACCATCAAAACGCCAAAAGCGGTCCATAATAAGCCGGTAATTAGTCCTAGATAGAACGCTTTATCTTTTAAAAATCCCATGCGTTTAAATGTTGAATGCTGTGGTGCGCAGTGAGATCAAATTGAGTGGGGACAATAGAAATATAGCCGTTTTTTAAGGCCCATTCGTCGGTATCTTCCCCTTTATCTTCATTAATAAAATCTCCAGTGAGCCAATAATATTCTCGCCCTTGGGGGTTAGTTCTTTTATCAAATTTTTCGATCCAATAGGCATTGGCTTGTCGGCACACCTTAACTCCTTTAATGCCATGTCTTTTTTGTACTGGAAAATTGACATTAAGTACAACACCCTTAGGAATGCCATTGGCAAGGGCTTGTTCTGTAATTTTTTTCACGTAGCTTTCAATAGGTCTAAAATCAGCTGCCCAACGGTAATCCAATAAAGAGAAGCCTATGGCCGGTATGCCTTCAATACCCGCTTCCACGGCGGCACTCATGGTCCCGGAATAAATCACGTTGATAGACGAATTAGAACCATGATTGATGCCTGAAACACACAAATCAGGTTTGCGATCCAACAACTCATTAATCCCTAATTTTACACAATCAGCCGGGGTGCCGGAACAGCTATATTCAATTTGTGGGCCTTCTTCTATTTGGATGCGGCTGCAATGCAAGGTTGAGTTGATTGTTATGGCATGTCCCATACCTGATTGTGGACTATCTGGAGCCACTACCACCACCTCGCCCAATTGGTTCATTACTGCTATTAATGCCCTTAGGCCAGGTGCTGTGATACCGTCATCATTTGTTACTAATATGAGTGGTTTAATTTCCATGTTCTAAATCACAAAGGTATAAAATAACACAAGAGCCTATTTAAATGATTATTAACAAATAGTTTTTAATAGAATCCATATATTTAGCATCAGATAAGATCCTATAAGACTATGAAAAGGCGAATTTACTACTACATCATTGGTGGTTTCTTAATGATCACCACATTAGTTTATGGTGTTACGCAAAATGAAAAGAATCCAGATAAAGATAAATTTTTGATGGAAATCATTTCCTATGTCTTGGATCGGGGTCATATAGACCCAAAAACGTTGGATGATCGTTTTTCTGAAAATGTTTTTAAAGATTTTATTGAAGCCATTGATGGACAGCATCGCTTTTTCTTGCAAGCCGATATTCGGTCTTTTGAACGATATAAATTTGAGATTGACGATCAATTTAAACAAACCTCTCTAGAATTTTTTGATAAAGTATATACGGTTCTCATGCAAAGAATGAATCAGGTGGAAAGATTTTATGAAAATCTTCTTGGTCAACCTTTTGATTTTTCAGTTAGTGAGAGCATTAATTTAGATTATGAAAATTTGCCCTACGTAAAATCCAACGCCCAATTAGAAGAACGCTGGCGAAAGCGATTTAAATTAGATATTCTAGAACGCTTTACCACCTTAAAAGAAGAAGAGGCACAAAAAAAAGAGCAAGACACCTCTTACATCATGCTTTCTGATATGGAACTGGAACTAAAGGCTAGAGAAACCACCCTGGAAAACATGGAAGTCTTTTTTGAGAATTATAACGAGTTAGAACGAAAAGATTGGTTTGAGGTTTATATAAATGCCATTGTATCCCAATTTGATCCCCATACATTGTATTTTGCTCCCAATGATAAAGACCGATTCGACATGAATATTTCGGGCAAGTTTGAAGGCATTGGCGCCCGACTAGAAAAGCGCAACGGTGAAGTTAAGATAGTGGAGGTTATCTCGGGTGGGCCCGTTTGGCGAGATGAGCTTTTAGAAGTGGGAGATATAATTTTGGAAGTGGCTCAAGAAAATGAAATGAGCGTTGCCATTTCGGGAATGCGCTTAGAAGACGCCATTAAACTCATTAAAGGACCCAAGGGCACAATTGTTTTTTTGAAAATAAAGCGTGTAGATGGAAACATTGAAGAAGTGCCCGTGGTGCGAGATGTGGTGGAGTTGGAGGAAACCTTTGCACGCTCCTCTTTGATTGAATTACAAAACAAAAAATACGGCCTCATTGAACTGCCCAAATTTTATGTAAGTTTTAATGATTATGGCGAGCGTAACGCTGCTAGCGATGTTAAAAAAGAATTAGAGCAACTTAAAGCAAAGGGGGTTAGTGGTATCATCTTAGATTTGAGAAATAACGGTGGTGGATCTCTCAAAACCGTGGTGGACATGACCGGCTTTTTCATTGACCAAGGCCCCGTAGTTCAAGTAAAAAGTACAGGAGGAAGAAAAGAGGTTTTAAAAGATACCGATCGAAGTATTGTATGGGATGGTCCACTAGTCGTTTTGGTTAATGAATTTTCAGCTTCTGCCTCAGAAATTTTAGCCGGTGCTTTACAAGATTATAAGCGAGCCATTATATTGGGTAGTAAACAAACCTATGGCAAAGGCACTGTTCAAAATATGGTTGACCTAAATAGTATTATTTCTAATAGTACTTATGGTGATTTGGGTGCGATAAAAATAACTACTGATAAGTTCTACCGCATCAATGGACGATCCACACAATTAGAAGGCGTACGATCTGATGTTGTTTTTCCCGATCGATATGCCTACATTGAGTTGGGTGAAAAAGATCAAAACAATCCCCTTCCTTGGGATCGTATCACTCCAGCAGTATATACCCCCTGGAAAATGCAAAATAATTATGAAGTAGCCATAGCCAATAGTCAAAGTCGTTTGAAAAACAACCCTCTAATCCAATTGATTGATCAACAAGCGAAGTGGGTTAAGGAGCAACAAGAAAAAGCAGAATTTCCATTGTCATATAAAGCCTTTAAAAGAGAGCGTTTAGATAATAAATCCTATTCTGAACAGTTTGAAGAACTCAATTTGTTTGAATCGGACTATACTTTTCAATGGTTGCCAGATGCTAATGAAACCATAGAGATTTCA
>JBMYZB010000002.1:0-40295 GCA_049609945.1 Flavobacteriaceae bacterium | reverse complement strand
TAGTGAAAGAGGACTTGTTTCTGTTCGTTGGGACGGTACAGACCTTAAGTCATACATCAATGTGGAGGGTATAACAGTTTATGGATCAGATTATAATGACCAACATCTACTTTCTGATGCACCCACTGCTCCTGAAAAAAAGCCCTCAAAAGCAAGCGTTTTATTAAAAGCCCCGAAAGGGAATTATGCCTTGGCACAAATCAATAATGATATTTATGTGGTAACAGTACCCTATATTGGAGCTGAGCCTACATTAATTAATGTAAGTGATCCTGCAGATGCTGCTTTTCCAGCTATGAAACTCACTGAAATTGGCGGTCAATTTCCCAGTTGGAGTGCCGATGGACAAACGGTCTATTGGTCTATAGGGAATGCTTTTTTTACATATCATATTCCCATGGCATTAGCTCAAAAGAAAGCGGCCCAAAAAAATAAATCAGAAAAAGATGAAAAAGAAGAGTTGCCTAGCTATGAAGCCAAAGAAATGCGTGTTAGAGTTAGCACGAAAAGAGATATTCCTAAGGGGAGTTATCTGTTAACCAATGCCACTTTGATTACCATGGAAGGAGATGAAATTATTGAAAATGGAGCCATTTGGGTAGAAAACAATCGAATTAAAAGGGTAGGCACTATGGCTTCTATAACGCTTCCTGAAGATGTGCATCAAATGGATATGTCTGGAAAATATATACTCCCCGGTTTTGTGGATACCCATGCCCATATGTGGCCTGCATGGGAGTTACACAAAAATGAAAATTGGATGTATGCTGCCAATTTGGCCTATGGAGTAACCACTACTCGAGACCCTCAAACCGGAACAACAGATGTACTCACCTATGCCGATCGAGTGACCGCAGGCACCCTAACGGGGCCTAGGATATATTCCACTGGCCCAGGGGTGGGCTTTTGGGGTTATAACATTAAGAGTTTAGAACATGCACGCAATGTTTTAAAACAATATTCTGAATATTATAATACCAAAACCATTAAAATGTATTTAACCGGTAACAGAAAACATCGCCAATGGATCATTCAAGCCGCTAAAGAACAAAAACTGATGCCCACCACAGAAGGAGGATTGGATTTTAAATTAAATCTCACCCAAATTTTGGATGGTTATCCTGGTCATGAACACAGTTTTCCTGTATATCCACTCTATGATGACTTTATTTCTTTTGTGGCACAATCGCAAACAGCTTACACGCCGACTCTATTGGTGTCTTATGGTGGCCCATGGGCTGAAAATTATTACTATGCCACCGAAAATGTGCAATATGACCCTAAACTAAATCGGTTTACACCCAAATCGGAACTGGATGCCAAATCACGCCGCAGAAATGCAGGCTGGTTTATGAAAGAAGAACACGTTTTTGACGATCATGCGGTTTTTGTGAAAGACTTGGTGGAAGCAGGGGGGATAGCAGGAGTAGGTTCTCATGGCCAGCTGCAAGGCCTAGGCTATCATTGGGAATTATGGAGCATGCAAGCCGGGGGAATTTCTCCCCACAACGCCTTGCGCATTGCCACCCATTTGGGTGCCAAAGCCATTGGGTTAGCCAAGGATTTGGGCAGCATAAAGCCCGGCAAATTGGCAGACCTAATTGTCTTAGATAAAAATCCGATAGAAAACATTCGCCACAGCAATAGCTTACATTATGTGATCAAAAACGGAAGAGTTTATGAGGCCGAAACTTTGGATGAAGTATATCCTAACCCCAAAAAATTTGGTGTAAAAACATGGCAAGAAGCAGTGCCAGAAAACTTGCCTGGAATTTCCGCAGAATAAATCTACTCCCCCTTGAAAACCTCAACTGCACCCGGGCAAAAAATCAATTTGGTTTTGGTGGTACCTTGTTTTAATGAGGCGCATCGGTTGCAAGAAAAAAGATTTCTCCATTTTTTGAAAACCCATGCACACTGTGCCTTTATTTTTGTTGACGATGGCTCCACAGACAACACCACCCAAGTCTTGGCAACTTTGGCAGCCTCAAATCCAAAAGCTATTTTTGTGCTGACGCAAAAAAAGAATCAAGGTAAAGCAGCCGCGGTTCGTGCAGGAATCTTAAAAGCAAAAGAATGGAATCCTAAAAAAGTGGGCTATCTGGATGCTGATTTGGCTATTTCTCCCGAAGAATGTTATCGATTAAGCACTTTTGTTAAGGCCGAAACAGACTTTGTTTTTGGGTCACGCATTAAATTGATAGACAACCACATTGAACGCAAATGGTATCGGTTTCTAATTGGTCGATTTATTGCCACACTCATTTCTAAAATGTTAGGGTTACCAGTTTACGATACCCAGTGTGGCGGAAAGGTCTTTACCACTTCTTTGGGGGTCTCCCTTTTTGAAAAGCCTTTTATTTCTCGTTGGCTTTTTGATGTGGAGCTTTTTTTTCGGGCATTAAAGATTTATGGAAAAGTTGGTTTTGTAGAAAAATCAAAAGAAATTCCGGTGCGCCAATGGATTGATACAGCGGATTCTAAGGTACCTTTGACTTATGGCTTTTGGTTGTGGTTTGATCTGTTAAAAATTTACAACACCTATCGATAATTCCGTGAATGATTTCATTATCTTGTATCTATGCGACACTATTTTATTCTAACCCTCTTCCTTATTGGAAGTCTTCTTTTATTCTTCACACGCTGTTCAACAGGTGTTAATCCAACAACTGATTGGCCAATATATGGTGGTTCAAATGAAAAAACACATTATGTTACACAAACAGAAATTACTCCTGAAAACCTTCATCGGCTCACCAAAGTATGGGAATACCGCACCGGAGATGCCGCCAAAGGAACACAAATTCAAACCAATCCTTTAGTAATAGATGGGGTGCTTTATGGCATTTCACCTCAATTAAAACTTTTTGCATTGCAGGCAAAAACGGGTCAAGCGCTTTGGACATTTGACCCCTTTGCATTAGATCTCAAAGGAGGAGAAAACTTCCCTTTTTCGATGAATGTGAGTCGAGGTATCACCCATTACAAAAAACAATCTGGACACTCAATACTTTTTTATGGTGTGGGCTCCTATCTAATTGCTGTTAATGCCCAAACGGGAAGTCTATACTCCTCATTTGGCAAAGGGGGTATGCTAGATTTGCACACGGGCTTGGGTGAACATGCAAAAGACCTCTATGTAGCCGCCACAACTCCGGGTATTCTATTTAAAAACCTGCTCATTATAGGTACACGGGTCAACGAGGGGCTGCCGGCCGCCCCGGGTAACATCCGTGCATTTAATGCCGATACAGGAGCTTTGGTTTGGAATTTTCATACTATTCCACAACCAGGCAAAACAGGTCATGAAACGTGGAAAGACCCCAACGCATGGACATGGGCCGGGGGTGCCAACGCTTGGGCGGGTTTTAGTCTCGATCAAGATAGAGGAATTGTCTATGCTCCAACCGGATCAGCCAGTTATGACTTTTATGGAGCCAACCGTTTGGGAAACAACCTCTTTGCTAATTCTATTATAGCCCTAGACGCTAAGACAGGGGTCTTAAAATGGCATTATCAAACCGTACATCATGATGTATGGGATCGCGATTTGCCAACCCCTCCAGTCCTTTTTGACTATACCCTAGGAGATAAAAAAGTGCCTGCTCTTGCACAAGTAACCAAATCAGGTTTAGTGTTTGTGTTAAATCGAATTAGTGGTAAACCCCTCTATGAGATACAGGAAGAAAAAGTGCCCACCAATAGCCCTTTGGCGGGCGAGCATTTGTCGCAAACACAGCCTATTCCTACTTTTTTTAGCCCCTTTTCAAGACACAAATTTACAGAAAAAGATCTCAACCCTTTTGTGAGTCCAGAAGAGAAGAAAACCTTGGGTGCCCGACTCAATAGCTACCGTAAAGAACATCTATTTGCTCCTCCTTCCCAAGAAGGCACCCTTATTTTTCCGGGTTATGACGGTGGTGCAGAATGGGGTGGCCCAGCACTTGACCCAGAAAGCCAATGGTTATATGTGAACACCAATGAAATGCCTTGGGTTTTAACCATGGTACCCCAAGTTGATAACGCTAATAATCAAAGTGCTGAGCAGCTTTATTCAACAAATTGTTTGAGTTGTCATGGTAATAATTTTAAGGGAGGAGGTCATGTGCCCTCTCTGTTAGAACTTCAAAAGAGGTTTTCACCTAAGGCAATTGCTAAGCTGATCAAATCCGGAAAACGCATGATGCCTGCTTTTGCACAGTTGGATGAAAAATCGATTGCACGTTTAACCGATTATCTCTTTGCATTAAAACCGGGAGATATAATAACCCCACAGCAAGCGCTTTCTCCCAAAGGCTATTTGTCTACCGGCTATCATAAATTTCTGACACAAGATGGCTATCCTGCCATAAGTCCACCTTGGGGCACTTTAACGGCTTTGGATTTAACATCTGGAAAAATAGCCTGGAAAACGCCTTTGGGTAATACGCCCATTGGAGAAGCTCATAAAGTGATAACCGGCACAGAAAATTATGGCGGGCCACTAGTTACTCAATCGGGTTTGGTGTTTATTGCTGCCACATCGGATCAAAAAATTAGGGCCTTTAACAAAAATGATGGTTCGCTTCTTTGGGAGGCTGATTTACCTTTTTCAGGCTTTGCTACCCCAGCTTTAGTAAACCTTGAAAAGCGGTCTTATTTGATTATTGCTTGCGGTGGTGGAAAACTCAACACTCCCTCTGGTGATGCCTATGTTGCCTTTGCCCTCGAATAAAAAAAGCCTTTAGGAAATACTCCTAAAGGCAATAACCATAAACCAATTCATCATAGAAGAATTGTCTCACAAATTTACATTTTTATTAATCAAAAGCCATAACATTTAACAATAATTTTAGGTTAAAGTAACGTTGAACAACAAACAAGGTCCCTAAAATTTTAATTTTTCCTAACGTTCAATTAACGTCAATTAGACCTATCATTCTCTTTCTTTGTGAAAATGAAAAAGACTTCTACTTTTTGGCGCTCGCTACAGTATGCTCTCGGTTTCTGCTTTTGGTATTTTGCCAATTACAAGAAAAATTAAACCCTATTGGGTGGCTTCATATTCAAATTCCCAATTGGGGTCATCCAGTTTATTGATCACATATTTAACAGTAATTTCATCTCCTGCGTGCAATTCTTTGAGTGTAATAATTCGAATGTGTTTTAAAGAGCCCACCACGGCGTCAGCCTCTCTAAAAACAGCTTTGCAATTGGGCATTTCGTGGTGATTGATAAATCCACCTAAGGGTGTTCGAATATAATTGTCTGGAAATCCGACAAGATAAATATGCGAAATACCAAGATCAAAATTGGGAGGGATGGTTTGGGTGGCAAAAACGCCCAAACCTTGAATTTTGCTTTTCGCAATGGTCAAACAGGGCAATAAGGGGTGCCAGTTACCTTTTTTCATCTTTGAACATAATACGTTCTAAAGATAATGAAAATGTAGCTGTTTTTAAGGTGTTACTCTCCAACTGATTTCAGGGTGGTTTTTTGGAGCCATCACAGCGTTCATTATAACGAAAGGCAAAGTAATGCTTTTGCGTTTCTTAATGGTTTTAATAGCAATCTTCTTTTTTGAATAAGGTGCCACTTGAATCCAATCGCTATTAAAATGGAAACTGTACTCTCCGTTGTAGTGCAATTGCATAGGAAGTGCGCTTTTGTTGACAATAGTTACATTTAAAATCTCTTTATCATTTTTATAATGTGCATTTACCAAATCAATATTGGCCTTTAAAACAGAGGTGAGGTGTTCCTCTTTTCCGATAAGCAAATCTTCAAACCATATTACGGTTTTGCCTTCAAAAAGAGCTTTTTTTAGGGCCTCAGGTTGGGTACCTTCAGACAAAATAAAAGTCATGGGGCGGTGTCCCCCCTGAGGAATATTATGGTTCCAAGTGGTTAGTCCATGAATATCTGATGTTCCAATCATTGTCAGCTCGTTATCTAAAGCCAGTTGAAGAGCTTCTTCAGAAAAGGTAGTCTCATTGACCACCTCAATGCCATGAAGCAACTTATTTTGAATGAGATTGCGATGGAATGGTTCTAGTCTTGCAATGCCATTGCTGCGGTGGGCATCCCAATTGGGATGATTCCAAAACACAAAAGCATTTTGAGCATTGGCGGCCTGAATGCCAGCCAAAGAATCGTTGGGAAAAAGCAACGCATTAGCATCTTTAATAAAAACTGCATTGATATGCCCTGGAGGCATGGAGCGTGTTATTTCAGATCCATGAATAACCTGTAATGATTCTCCTTCCCGTAAACTTTTGCGTGCAATTTGATAGGACCTATTTCGATCCGGATGAGGTAGGTCCTCAGCATGGGGCTGATATTCCAAATGTTCTGTGAGGGCAATTAAGTCGAGACCCTCTCTTCGTGCTTCTTCCACCCGGATATTAGGCCAAACAGAGCCATCAGAAAAAACGGTGTGTATGTGCAAATCGGCACTTACTAGATACTCCCCCTCCGGGGCATGAAAAAAAGGAGCCTTAGGGGCTTGAGCTTGCATGAGCCCATGTATGAAAAGAAAGAGAATAAGAAATCTTGGCATAATACAGAATTTTATACCAATATAACTATTCTTAAATAGAAAGTCCTATTCTTCTGTTTAGCTTTTTATTAAATTAAAACCTGTAGTGCAAGGTTGTATTTAAAAAACGATTAATCAGGTAGCGATTGTTACCTCTTGCAATAGTGTTTTTTTGGATGCCCGTTACCAAGTTGGCTTTCTTACCTAAAATGATATTGAGTCCTAAAAAAGTCCAATTTTGATTGAATCGATAAGGAATTCCATTTGGGTTGAGCAGCAAAAAAACTTCGTCGTAAAATATCACCTTAACATTCCCCTTCCAATTTTCTTGAAACACGGGATAAGCATAGGTAAATCGATAGCGAATACGGCTCGAGAAGGCATAAGGATTACCACCGGTTGTTTGTTCAATGAAGCGATGTTCCAAACGAAATTGATTCCCAAAACTGCCTCCTTTTAGACCTTTAAAAGAAAATTTTAATTGTTCCCACATATTGTGTTCTCGCAAAAATCGGGGTAGGTCATTATGATCCCAACGGTAGTTTTGAAGATAGGAATAGCCCGCTGTCCATTGCAAACCCGATGGGCTTTTATAATTAAGAGAGGGTCTAAAAATATGCTGATCCATATCTTCAAGCCCATTAATCGTTCGATGGTGAAGTTCTGTGGTGATGTGTAGTTGATCATTAATTTTTGTGTTTAAGAATATGGCGTTCCATGTACCCACAACACGCTCATACTCTTGAGCATGTATGAATAACACACCAAATAATAGGATCAAAATTGTACTTTTAATTTTCATGTGATTAAAGATGTTTACGCATGAGACCTTCTTGGGTTACTGAAGCCACAAGAATTCCGTTTTTATCAAAAATATTGCCTCGAGAAAAACCTCGAGCATTGGAGGCGCTTGGGCTTTCCATTTCATATAACAACCAATCTTCTACACTAAAATGACGATGAAACCAAAGGGCATGATCTAAACTGGCAAAGAAGGTTTTGGCTTTGATCAATTCTTTACGATGGGGCAAAGTGGCCGTGAGTAGAAGGCTGTAATCAGAAACAAAGGCCAACAACTGCTGGTTCAGTGCAATGTCTTTAGGAGCTGTACCATCAATACGCAACCACACATGCGATTTAGGTGGTTTGTTTTGAGTTTGCAAATAGGTGGCCTGTTCCACCGGGCGAAATTCAACCATTTTGGGGTGAGCTGCAATTAATCGGGCATATCGTTCAGGATCAATTTTTTCAAGGGCTTTGGCTTGCTGTATATCGGTAAGTAACAAATCAGGAGTAAGCACATTAGGCATTGTAATTTGATGATCAACGCCTTTTTCTTCTTTTTGAAAAGAGGCAGCCATATTAAAAATGGCATTTCCCTTTTGATAGGCCACTACTCTTCTGGTTGTGAAACTTTTTCCATCTCGAATGGTGTCCACGTGATAGTCAATATGAACATCTAGTTCTCCCCCCAAAATAAAATAGCCATGCATGGAATGTGCTATACGATCTTCTGGCACGGTTTTATAAGCGGCATTTAACGATTGACCCAAAACTTGCCCCCCAAAAACGCGCCCCCAGGGAGAGGTGTAATTTTGCCCCACAAAATGATTTTCTGAAACCTTTTCAAGGGTCAATATGGCTATAAGATCATCAAGTGTGTTCATGCTGCTTGTTTATAATTAACTTTAAAAAATCATTACAGGATGCAAAGAAACAATATTTGATGGGTTTCAACAACAAACAATGTGTCAACCTAGGGCTATTCGATTGGGCGAGAAGTCCAAATTTCATGCATGGGATTTCCCTTGCTGCTAAAGCCCTTATGATACCAATCTTTTTCATTTTGATTAAAGGAAAAAGACAGTTTTTTTCCTACGCGAGAATTATCTCTTGAAAAATAATCGATGCTTTCCACATAATTGCCTTTTGTGGCTGTATAGGTGCCCCCTCCGGCACCAAAAAATTCTAGGGTTTCTGTATTAAAGGCCGTCCACTGAAAAAAACCATTGAGCAACATTTTCATTGTTTTTCTTGGGCGAGTAAGGTCACGGCGTTGTTCACCATCTTCTGTAACACGCCCCCCCATTAGCCACTTGCCTTCAAGTGCAAGTGTTTCTTTCGAAATGACATTCCAACTTGCATTGGGCCTGTAGCTTTGTTCTTTTAAACCATCATTTTTAACATTGGAATTAAATTCAAAACGCACCTTTATAGCTTCATTTTTACGGCTATAAAAACCCCCTCTAGTATATATAAATTCGGGTGGATCTGATTTAAAAACAGTCTCTATCAAATAAGTATCGTCCATCAAAATACGGTGTTGATAAGACATTCCTTGATCGGTAGAAACAAATTGATAGACTTGGGCTTGAAGCGCCCAAGAGAGGGTGCCGAAAAAGAGCAGCATTGAAAGGTGGCTAAAAATGGTTTTTTTCATTTGTTTAAGATTTTTTTATTTCAATCAAATGTAGTAATTTGGAGGTTTATGCAAGATTTATGTTTTGCATAAAAAACATTACAATTTTTGAACCTTTAAACTGATAAACTCAAATCCTGATTACTATGAAAAAAATCACTTGGTTTTTCCTCTTTAATTGTATGACCCTAGGCCTTACGGCTCAGCAGATTGAATTTGAAGAATATGATCTAGCCAATGGCTTGCACGTCATTTTACATCAAGACCAGAGTACACCAATGGTGGTAACCTCTGTGTTATATAAAGTTAGTCCAAAAGATGAGGCTGAAAACCGAACTGGTTTTGCACATTTTTTTGAACACTTACTCTTTGAAGAAACCCAAAACATTCCACGTGGGAAATGGTCAACCATTGTCACAGCAAGAGGCGGTCAAAATAATGCCTACACCTCTGGAAATTATACCTATTATTATGAGGCTCTTCCAGCCAACGAACTTGATTTAGCCCTTTGGATGGAGTCTGAACGCATGTTGCACCCCATTATTGGAGAAAAGGGTGTGGCCACACAAAATGAGGTGGTTAAAGAAGAAAAGCGTATGCGTTATGATAATCGCCCCTATGGCAAGTGGGTTTCTAGTGTATATGCAAATTTGTTTTCTCAACATCCCTATCAGCACACGCCCATTGGCAAAATGGCCGATTTAGATGCCGCCACTTTAGACGAGTTTTTGGCCTTTAACAATCGTTTTTATGTTCCTAACAACGCCGTGCTAACTGTAGCTGGTGCTTTTGATATAGATGAAGCTAAACAGAAAATTGCTGACTATTTTGGTTCCATACCTAAAGGTGAAAATATTGAGCGAAATTATCCTGTGGAGCCTGAAATAACAAGCACTATTACTGCTAAAGCCTTTGATCCCAACATTCAATTACCAGCCTTGCTTTTGGCCTATAAAACACCTGGAGAAAGCAGCAGAGACAATAAAGTTCTGGAAATGATTGCCTCCTACTTATCTGGAGGAAAGAGTGCAAAGCTCTACAAACGTATGGTAGACGAAGAAAAAACAGCTTTGCAAGTTTATGCTTATAATTTTTCGGATGCACTCTATAGCCCATTCATGCTTTTTACCATTCCACTAGGAGAAACTCCCTTGTCAACCTTACAAAAAACGATTGATGAAGAAATTACTGCCCTGCAAAATGATTTAATTGACGAAAAAGATTATGAAAAACTTTTAAATCAATTTGAAAGTCAGTTTGTGAGCACTAATGCTTCTGTTTCAGGCATTGCCAATTCATTGGCCCATAACTATGTGATGCACGGTGACACCAATCTAATAAACACACAAATTGATCTTTATCGATCCATAACACGAGAAGAAATTAGAGCTGTAGCTGAAAAATATTTACACCCAAACCAACGCTTAGAACTAGAATATTTGCCAGAAGTTCAAGCTGAAAAGCCCAAGAAATCATGAAAAAAGCACTCCTCACTTTAAGTATTATTTTTTCCGTTTCACTTACTCAGGCACAAATTGATCGCAGCCAACAACCACCTTCGGGACCTACTCCGCCCATAGAAATTGGTGATCCTCAAAAAGTGATCTTAGACAATGGCCTGACCTTGTTGGTGGTTGAAAATCACAAATTACCCCAAGTGTCTATTAGTTTGCGCATGGATAGACCCTTGATTCCTGAAAAAGACAAGATTGGCACATCATCATTATTGTCTGCTATGATGGGGAAAGGATCTAAAAATATACCAAAAGATACTTTTGAAGCCGAAATCGATTTTATGGGGGCTCAACTAAGCTTTACTAACAATGGTGCTTATGCCAATAGTCTTACACGTTATTTCCCGAGAGTTTTTGAGTTACTTGCTGAAGCCACTTTATATCCCCATTTTTTAGAAGAAGAATTTAAAAAAGAAAAAGATAAAACCTTGGAAGGACTCAAAGCCAATGAAAAAAGTGTGACAACAGCCGCACGTAGAGTCGAAAATTTGGTGAGTTATGGGGCAACACATCCTTATGGTGAATTTCTAACCGAACAAAAGGTGAGTGACCTCAGTTTGACAGATGTTAAAGATAAATATAATACGCTCTATCATGCCAGCAATAGCTATTTGGTGGTGGTGGGTGATGTGGTATTTGATGCCGTGGTGGAATTAGCAAAACAACACTTTGGTCAGTGGAAGGCAGAGAAAATCAATAAGCCAAACATTACCATTAACAGCAATCCACCCACTACCAGTCTGCATTATGTGGATATGCCCAATGCTGTGCAAAGTGAGATTGCCATTGCCAACCTGGCCTCTCTCACAAGAAAAAATCCAGATTATTTTCCAGTGCTGATAGCCAATCAGATTTTAGGAGGAGGTTCTGAAGCACGCCTTTTTCAAAACCTTAGAGAAGATAAAGGCTATACTTATGGTTCCTATTCTTCTTTTAGAACCAACCACAAAACCAAATCGCAATTTAAAGCTACCAGCAGTGTGCGCAATGCCGTGGCAGACAGTGCTGTGATCGAAATGCTGCATGAAATTCACAAATTGGCTCGAGAACCTATTACCAAAGAAGAACTGGAACTGGTCAAGGCAAAATATGCTGGAGCCTTTATCCTTTCCCTCGAAGATCCAGAGTTGATTGCTAATTTTGCTTATAATGTCATCACTCAAAATTTGGATAAAGATTTTTATCGCAACTTTTTAAAGAATGTTAATGCCGTTACTTCAAAAGACGTACAACGTGTAGCTAAAGATTACTTTTTGGCGGAGCAAGCACGAATTTTTGTGACCGGAAAAGGGAGAGAAATTTTAGAGGGCCTTGAAAATATTTCCTTTGAGGGTAAAAAAATTCCCATTTCCTATCACGATAAGTTTGGTGTCCCTATTGGCCGGCCTAAATACGAAGCTACAGCTCCAGAAGGAATCACAGCCCCCTATGTTATTAAACAACACATTAAGGCCATTGGGGGGCTTGACCAATTAAATAATGTTCATTCTCTTAAAACAAGCTATAGTGGTGAAGTTCAGGGTACGACTCTCAGCATGGAAACCACCAAAACCAATAAGAATGAGATGGTTGTTGAATTGAAATTAATGGGCAATACTATGCAAAAAATGGTGGTCAATCAAAACCAAGGCTATATGATGATGCAGGGCCAAAAGATGGATTTGGAAGGAGATATGCTTACCCAGGCTATAGAGGATGCAAAAATTTTTCCTGAACTCAGCTTCAATCTTGAAAGCCTCGAATTAATGGGCGAAACAGATTTAAACGGTATCAAAGCCTATGAGGTAAAAGTTTCAGACCATAGAACGTTGTTTTACAATGCCGAAAATTTTTATAAAATACAGTCCACCCAAACCATTTCAATGGGTGGTCAAACACAAACTACAATCACTAAATACAGCAACCACAAAGAAACAAATGGCATTGTTGTTCCTAACACAGTTATTGTAAGCATGGGGCCGCAAGAGATAAATCTTTCTCTTGACTCTATAAGCCTCAACGACGCTATTGACCCTGGAACGTTTGAATAATCAAACTGGATTTGACTTATTATCTTTGCTAAAAAAAAACTCATGCGCTATTTATCCTTAATTTTTATTCTGATAGTTGTGGCTTGTCAAAACCCGAAACCGGCAAAAATTATCACTGTTGACCAAACTGTAGTCAAAAAAACAATGCGCCAAGCCGATGCCAAGGCCGTTACGCTTTCCATTGAAGGGATGATGTGTGCCGTGGGTTGTGCCTCTACCATAGAAAAAAACCTAGCCAATACGCCTGGAGTGGTTTCTGCTGAAGTAAACTTTGAAGCCAAAAGAGGCTGGGTGATTTTTGATAGTACTTCAACCATAACAAAGCAAAAACTTATTGCAGTGGTAACAAAAAGTGGCGATGGAAAAACCTATACTGTAGAAGAAATCAAGGACATTGACCCCTCAAAATTACCCGTCAAAAACTAATCCCATTGTAGGCTTTCTATAAAATGAGTTAAATCTTTTTGGAGATATCCTAGGGCAGGATATAACGAGTCATAATTGGGTTGTGCATAAAAATAGAGCGACCCCATTAAAAAATGACGTGTACTGTCTGTCACAAAAAACTGAAACTGTGAGGCTGCATTGCCCTCAACAGTAAACAATGTGCCATAGACTCTTGCTTTAGGGTTCACAAATAACTTTTCAGGAATGGCTGTGGCTTTCACCACATGCTTATAGGGTAATTGATAGGCATCATTAAGCAAGGCTTCTAAGTTCTTCTCAATAGGTTTATAATTGAGATAAACCGTTGCTTTCATATCAGGATATACCATTTTGATACCTCTTTGATCTTCTACAATGGTTGCAAAATTATTGTGTTCAAAAGCAAATGGATAATCTGAAGTGAAACGTGTGTATAGGGGCTGGGGGTAATCCAAACGCAAATACCCTTTAGGAAGGGGCTGCCTTTCTTGTTCACAAGAAAAAAAGAAAATGAAAAGGAATAAAAAGAAAATACGCATCAATTCGCTTTTATTGATTTTGGTACCCGCACCTTAACTTGTACAATACGTTTTCGGTCCACTTCTTCTATGGTAAAATTAAACCCTTTATATTCTATTTTTTGCCCTTTGCGAGGGAGCCTTTTGGCCACTTCTAACAACAAACCCGCCAGGGTTTCGGCCTCCCCCTTAACAGCGTCAAAAATATCTTCTACGGGCCACTCAATCACTTTTATAAAATCTTTTAGGTTTATTTTACCTTCAAAAACATAAGTGGCATCATCTATTCTAGAATAACGCAAAGCATCTTCATCAAATTCATCACTTATTTCGCCCACAATTTCTTCTAAAATATCTTCCAAGGTTATTAATCCAGAGGTACCCCCATATTCATCCACTACAATAGCCATATGCATCTTTTTACGTTGAAAATCGTGAAGGAGATCATCTAGCTTTTTATTTTCTGGGACATAGTAGGGTGCTTTTAGCAATTTTTTCCAAGCAAACTTCTTTTTTTCAAGATGTGGAAGCAAATCTTTTACATATAAAATTCCTGTGATTTCATCCAAATTATCTTTATAAACAGGAATTCTAGAATAACCATTTTCTGTGATTAATGATAAAACTTCTTTAAAAGTGGTGGTTTCTGCCAATGCAAAAACATCAATGCGAGGACACATTACCTGTTTAGTGTCTGTGCTACCAAAATTGACAATGCCCTCCAAAATTTTTTGTTCCTCCTGTGTGGTCTCATGATTGGCCGTTAGTTCTAATGCCTTAGAAAGGTTGTCTACCGAAATACCTTGTGGCTTTTGAGCCAAACGCAACTCCAAAAATCGAGTTGTTTTGCTCATGGGAATAGTAAGCCAAAATAAAAAATAAGTGTCAAGAAGGCTGATTGGATAGGCCATAAGCTGGGCAAACTTTAGTGCATTTCGATTAGCATATATTTTAGGCAAGATTTCACCAAAAATTAAAATAATGGCAGTAATTATTCCAACATCAATAACCAATTGAAGCGTTTCGTTTTCTATGCCCATCATATAATACTGTCGCAAGGAGGCAAACAACAATACAATTGCGATATTAATAAAATTATTGGCAATCAAAATGGTGGCCAAAAGCCTTTTAGGGCGGTCTAGAAGGCGCTCAATGCGTGAAGCAATGGTTGTTTTTCGAAAAGAATCTTTCCACAACTTTGGGCTAAGAGAAAAAAAGGCCACCTCTGCTCCTGAAATTAAAGCAGAAAGTAACAACAAGAATAAAACTAATAGCAATTGAATTAGCACCGAAACGCTCTCACTCCATAAGAAGGTAGCAAAAAATGTTATGGGTTCAGGATCCAATCAAAAAGAAATTAAAATGGAAGATCTTCCTCACTAGGAGGAGTCTCTTGAACGCTGGGCGGCTCAGAGGTATGGGTTGCCGGGGCTGAACCAGAAGCATCTCCCCCTTTATTACTGAGAAAAGTAAACTCATCTACATTAATTTCTGTGCTGTAACGGTCAGTGCCGTCTTCTCCAGTCCATTTACGTGTTTTGATTCTTCCTTCAACGTAAATTTTGTCTCCTTTGCTCAAATATTTTTCGCAGATCTCTGCTGCCTTATTGCGCACCACAACGTTGTGCCAGTCTGTGTTAGTGACTCTTTCACCTGTTGTTTTGTTAGTGTAGGTCTCATTAGTTGCTAATGGAAAGCGGCCAATAGCACCGCCATTATCAAAATAATGCATTTTCACCTCGTCTCCAAGATGACCAATTAACATAACTTTGTTAAGTGTTCCACTCATGATTTCTATGTTTTAGGGGTTAATTAATAAGTAAATGTAAAAAATCATGCGGACAATCCGAAAAATTCATGAATAAAGTTTTGGATCACAACAGGCACCGGATAAGCCTTCATTTGATGTGGAGAAATGCCCTTTTTTAATGGGCTTAGAACAGTTGCTATCCAAAAAGTAAGATGCAGTTCTTGGTGGCTCAATTTATGAATAACGGGAGTAACTTTCCAACGCTGCCATGGAGTGCTTGATTCAAAGTCTAAAATCTTCTTGGCTTGAACAGGCAATTGCTTTAAATTTCTTTTAGACTCCCAAAGTGGAAATTCATACAGGTGTTTCCAAATCCCTTTTGTTTCTCTCTTTTGAAGCAAAAAGTGCTGGTTAGGATCTAATACTACCAAATAATTAAAATAACGCTTTTGAACGTTTGTTTTAGGCATTTTAAGGGGTAGTTCATTTACTTTTCCATTTTTAAAGGCGTGGCAGCTTGTTTGAAACACACAAATATTACACTTCGGGTTTTTGGGCACACATTGAAGCGCACCAAATTCCATAAGTGCCTGATTAAAATTACCCGGCTGGTTTAAATCCAACAATTGTTGAGCCTTTTGTTTAAAAAGATAAAAAGCACGGCTTGTGTTGATGGGTTCAAAAATGCCAAAATGGCGAGCCAAAACCCGATACACATTTCCATCAACAACAGCTTGGGGCAGATCATAACAAATAGAAGCAATGGCACTGGCCGTATAATCACCCACCCCTTTGAGGTGAAGTAAAGAAGAAAAATCGGTTGGAAACTGCCCTGAGTATTGGTGTGTAATTGTTTTTGCCGTGGCCCACAAATTTCGTGCGCGGCTATAATAACCCAAGCCTTGCCACAATTTTAAAACCTCTGTTTCTGATGCAGCAGCCAAATGATTTACCGTCGGAAAGGAAGTAATAAACTTTTGATAATAAGGCAATCCTTGTTGGGTTCGAGTTTGCTGCAAAATGATTTCAGATAGCCAGACTTTGTATGGATCTCGAGTTTCCCTCCACGGGAAGGCACGCTTGTTTGTGGCATACCAATGCATTAAATCTGTTGTCCAGGACAAATAGTATTGTTCTATAAAGTTACTGCAGCAAGTATAATATAAAAAGTTTAAACAGAGCCGTTTATCAATTTTATTTATATATTTGCGAGCCTCAAAGTTAGGATTAGATACATTAATAAATTAAACATAATGACAAAAGCAGACATCGTTTCCAACATTTCGGAAGATTTGGGTATTGACAAAGCCGACGCACAAGCTGCCGTAGAAAAATTTATGAAAGAAGTTAAAGGCGCTCTTGAAAGGGGTGAAAACGTCTATTTAAGAGGGTTTGGTAGTTTCATCATTAAAACTCGGGCCGCAAAAACTGGAAGAAATATTTCCAAAAACGTGGCTGTACAAATTCCAGCACACAACATTCCTTCCTTTAAGCCTGCAAAAACTTTTTTACAAGGAGTGAAGTCTAAGGTACCTGTAGCCTAAAGCAATATTTAACACCTAAAATTTATTATCCCTATGCCGAGTGGTAAAAAAAGAAAAAGACATAAGGTTGCCACGCACAAACGAAAAAAACGTCGTAGAGCAAACCGCCACAAGAAAAAATAGTGTTTGGTAAAACACTTAAAAAATTGACCAACGTTCATTGAAATGGCTTTACTCCAACTGTGAAGCCTCAGGAAAAATCCTGAAAAATATGTTTAATCCGTTTGAAGTTTTCTGACTTTAAACATAAAATTTATCAGAGTGAATAAAGAATTAATTATACGTTCGAATTCCTCTGTTGTTGATTTTGCACTGCTCAAGGATGGAAAATTAATTGAGCTAAATAGAGAAGTGGAGGACAGCAAGTTTTCGGTAGGTGACATTTTTGTTGCCAAAATCCGAAAACCGGTTCAAGGACTAAATGCCGCCTTTGTTAATGTGGGGCATGAAAAGGATGGTTTTTTACACTATCATGACTTAGGACCCAAATTTCCTTCACTCGTTAAGTACATTAAACAGGTAAGTACAGGTAAAAACAAAGATTTTTTATTAAAAAATTTTCGATACGAAAAAGACATTGAAAAAGATGGCCTCATTGACGAGGTACTAAAAGCCAAACAAACGCTTTTGGTGCAAGTGGTAAAAGAACCCATTTCAACCAAAGGCCCCCGATTGAGCTCAGAAATTTCACTGGCCGGGAGATATATGGTGCTTATGCCATTTTCCGACCGCATTTCTATTTCACAAAAAATTGAAGATCGTAACGAGAAAAACAGATTAAAAAAATTAGTCCAAAGCATCAGACCCAAGGGGTTTGGCATCATCATTAGAACCGTGGCCGAAGGTCAAAAAGTGGCTTCATTAGATGCCGATTTGCAACAGTTGCTCAAACGCTGGAAAGAACTTTCTCTAAAACTAAAAGAGATTGACACGTTTCCCACCAAAGCGCTCAGCGAGATTAATCGGTCTTCTTCTATTTTAAGAGACATTTTTGATGATCATTTCACAGGCATTCATGTGGATGACAGAATTATGCATCAAGAAATAAAAGACTATCTCGCTACCATTGCTCCCAAAAAGCAAGGGATTGTGAAAATTTACAACAACCACATTCCCATTTTTGAAAAATTTGGGGTTGACAAGCAAATTAAAACTGCCTTTGGCAAAACCGTTTCTATGCAAAAAGGAGCCTATTTGGTGATAGAACACACCGAAGCCCTGCATGTGATTGACGTAAACAGTGGCAATCGATCTAACCGCTCTAAGAGTCAAGAGGAAACCGCTATGGAGGTAAACCTTATTGCCGCTTCCGAAATTGCCAGACAATTACGTTTGCGGGATATGGGTGGCATTATTGTGGTAGATTTTATTGACCTCAACACCAATGCCAATCGCAAAAAACTTTTTGATCACCTTCAGCAAGAAATGCAGGGCGACAGAACCAAACATAAAATTCTGCCTCCCAGCCGGTTTGGACTCATTCAAATTACGAGACAACGGGTGCGCCCAGAAATGAATATTAAAACCAAAGAACCCAATCCGAATGGAAACGGGGAAGTGGAAGCACCCATTGTGCTCATTGACAAAATCAACACAGAGCTTAGTAAAATTACTAAGAACCCGCGCAACAAAAAGCAGGCCTTTTATTTACACCTGCATCCTTTTGTTGCCGCTTATCTCACGCAAGGACTACCATCCGTCCGTATGCAATGGTATTTAAAATACCAAAAGTGGATTCACATTGTGCCACGCCATGCTTACCGTTATTTGGAGTATCATTTTCTAAATAAAAAAAAGAAAATGATTCGCTAATCCAAACTAAACCGCCCCAAGGGGCGGTTTTTTTGTTTGATGATATTCCTTCAGGATACACCTAGCCAGCCAAACCTATATTCGAGTTTGTATTTAAAGTAAGCACTTACTTTTGTTTAGCAGCATACTTTTAAATACATCTTAACACATAGCTTATATAATAAAGAGCGTCGATATATAAAAGTGAGTTGTCACTTATTTTAAAATAATAACGAGGTACGAATATCAATCAACCACAAAATTTTAATTTTAAATATGTTCAAAAAAAACCTAACCGAACAAGAGGCGCGACAAAAACTAGAGCGATATTGTGCCTATCAAGAACGTTGCCACCAAGAGGTGTGGGAAAAACTTTATCGGCTGGGTGCTAACAATGTCCTTGCTGCCCAAGTGGTGACCCATTTGATTGAACATGATTTTTTAAACGAAACCCGTTTTGCATGTGTTTTTGCCCGCAGTAAATTCAGACAAAAGCAATGGGGTAAAAACAAAATCCTGCTTGAGCTTAAAAAACGAGAAATTAGTGAATACAATTGTAACAAAGCTCTAATGGAAATTGAAGAGAAGGCCTTTGCAGAAACCTTTGCCACACTTTTTGCCAAAAGAAAAGCAGCAGTGCAACACCACCCTCCTCTAATTCAAAAAAGAAAAATCATGGATTATTTGCTCTACAGGGGGTGGGAAAAGGAGCGGATTTATGAGGCGCTTCAAGCTGCTTTCTAAAAACGATATTGTATACCTGCAAGGGCGTGTGCCCCAGGCATAGGCACTAAATTAGTTTCGGTATAGCGGGTGTCTAACAAATTATTGAACATCACATTTAAGGCCCAGCGCTTTTGTTTCCAAACCACATTTAGATCAATTACCGTATACCCTTCTGTATTTTCTCGTTCTCCATATTTTACGGCCGTAAAAAAGTGCCATTGTGCATTGAGTTGGGCCTGGTAAGTGGCCGTTAGATGGTGCTTTAATGAATTGATACTATACCGAGAAAAGGGGGTTAAATCTTGTGCCAAATCATCGTTTAAAAATGTATAACCCAAGATCAGTTTTTGAGGTTGGTTTTCAAGTAAAAACTGCCATTGCATTTCGGCTTCAAAGCCGTTGGTTGTGAGTTGTTGAATGTTGTTGGCTTGCCATTTAGCGGACTCATCATATTTAATATAATCGATCAAATCAGTGGCTTGACGATTAAAATAAGCCACATAGGCTTGAAGTGAAGGTGTCTGATAGCGAAAACCAAGCTCTCTGGAGAATGCCTTTTCTGGTTTTAAGTCAGCATTGCCTTCTGTGGTAAAATCGCTATAAAATAAATCGGTGTAAGTGGGCACTCTGTAGGTGTAGCCGGCATTGGCATAGAGCAACAGTTGAGAATTGAATTGCCATCCTAAATCCAATCCTGGATAGGAAAAAGTCCCAAAATCACTGTAGCGGTTAATGGCAATTCCGGGGGTGAGAGTCAATCGTTCTTGAGCTAACGTAAAACGGTGTTCCACAAAAAAGGCTGCCACCATTCGGGACCGATCACCTAAATTGTTGCTGTTTATGGCTGTACTAAAAATATCAACACCCAATCCGGTTGTGCCCCAGGGCGCATGATGGGTTGCGTTTAAGGAGGCCCCCAATTTATTGGTTTTGTGCAAATTTTCATAGATGGCCGGGTTCTCTCTAATATAGACATAATGGTCTTCACCCCCTCGCCAATAGAGTTGAGGTCGTAATAACCAATTGCTCTTTTGCCATTGGGTTTGTAAGGCTACCCATTGGGCTTTGGTTTCTTCATATTGATCTTTGGCTTGCGGAGAGGCGTAAAATCCATTAGCTCCAAATTTTCGATCAGAAAAACTAGCGATGAATTGAAGTGGCAAATCACTTTTTTTGAACAAAGATGCTCGGAGCAAATATTCTTGATTTTTAAAGTCAGTGTTGTGGCGATAGCCTGAAGATCTATTGTTGCCCGCATGAAGCAAAAGCGATGTATTTTCTCCAGCAAATTGATAATTTCCTCTCACAAATAATTGACCAAACGCACCGCTTTGGAGGTTAAAACCGCCGCCTGTTTCAAAGTCTTTTTTGGTGATGATATTTATTGCTCCCGTAAACGCATTTTGCCCAAATACTCTTGCAGTGGGGCCCTTAATAATTTCTATGCGTTCAATAACTTCTATTGGGGGTAAGAAATTAAGGGTATGATGTCCTGTTTGGGCGTCATCCAATTTTATACCGTCTACTAACAGTAAGGTTTGATCAAACCCACCTCCTCTAATATAGAGATCAGCTTGAGTGCCAGCTGTACCTCTTTGACGCACGTCTATGCCGGCTATTTGTTGGAGTGCTACCGAAACGGAAGGAACACCACTAGCACGTAAGGTTTCACCACTTATAATTTGAAGCGTACGCTCATTTTGTGAGAAAGGCAATGCAATTCGATTGGTAGAAACAACCACTTCATTGAGCTGAGAAACACTCAAACTGTCTGATTGCGCACAAAGTTTTAGTGTGCTGCAAAAAGAAATAAGGATAGCAAAGAAGCGATTAATTGTCATAAATACAAAGATAAGGGGGATTAAACGTAATGCGGATTATAGCTTATTCTGCCAAGAGAATAACTTTATTATTACGCATTTCAATCACACCGGAGGAAATGGAAAAATAATAGTGTCCGTCACTTTCTTGGGTAATTAATTTTTTGACCTCCTCAGAAAGTTGCAATTGCCCTTGAATCTTAACCTTTCCTTCAACCAAAGTAGAAACAATAGGAGCATGTTGATTCAATAGCTGAAAAGAACCGCTGGTTCCTGGCACTGTTATACTGTCAATTTCGCCGCTAAAGAGCGTGGCTTCTGGTGAAACGATATCGATATACATGAGCTACACTTCTGCTAACATTTTCTCTCCAGCCTCAATGGCATCTTCAATGGTTCCTTTAAGGTTAAAGGCAGCTTCGGGAAGGTGATCTAACTCTCCATCCATGATCATATTAAATCCTTTGATGGTATCTTTTATGTCAACCAACACTCCAGGAATTCCTGTAAACTGTTCTGCCACGTGGAACGGTTGAGAAAGAAAACGTTGCACGCGTCGGGCTCTGGCCACGGCCAGTTTATCTTCTTCCGACAATTCTTCCATTCCTAAAATGGCAATAATATCTTGCAATTCCTTATATCGTTGCAGTAACTCTTTAACACGTTGGGCACAAGCATAATGTTCTTCACCCAAAATTTCAGGGGTTAAAATTCGAGAGGTCGAATCTAAAGGATCTACGGCAGGATAAATACCTAACTCCGCAATTTTTCTAGAAAGTACAGTGGTGGCGTCTAAGTGTGCAAATGTGGTTGCGGGAGCAGGGTCAGTAAGGTCATCTGCAGGTACATAAACCGCTTGTACGGAGGTGATCGATCCTTTTTTGGTGGAGGTAATACGTTCTTGCATGGCACCCATTTCAGTGGCCAAAGTGGGTTGGTATCCCACAGCAGAGGGCATACGACCCAACAAGGCTGATACTTCAGAGCCCGCTTGAGTGAAACGGAAAATATTATCTACAAAAAATAAAACGTCTTTACCTTGACCATCTCCAGCGCCGTCTCTAAAATATTCTGCCACTGTCAATCCGGAAAGGGCTACACGGGCACGAGCTCCAGGGGGTTCATTCATTTGTCCAAACACAAAGGTGGCTTTAGATTCTTTGAGGGCTGCTTTATCTACTTTTTGTAAATCCCAACCGCCTTCTTCCATGGAGTGCATAAAGTCATCACCATATTTAATGATCCCTGATTCAAGCATTTCACGTAAAAGATCATTTCCTTCACGAGTGCGCTCTCCTACTCCAGCAAAAACAGAAAGACCTCCGTGGCCTTTCGCAATATTGTTAATTAATTCTTGGATCAAAACCGTTTTTCCTACTCCGGCACCGCCAAACAATCCAATCTTTCCTCCCTTAGCGTAAGGCTCAATGAGGTCTATTACTTTAATTCCTGTAAACAATACCTCTGTGGAAGTGGAAAGGTCTTCAAATGCTGGTGCTTCACGGTGAATGGGCAAACCATCTTCTCCAGCCTTAGGCAAATTTTCCATGCCGTCAATGGCATCGCCAATCACATTAAACAAACGGCCATAAACAGATTCTCCAATGGGCATTTGAATAGGAGCACCTGTGGCTTGAACAGCAACGCCTCGACTCAGACCATCGGTAGAATCCATAGAAATAGTTCGTACGGTGTCTTCACCAATATGCGATTGTACTTCCAACACGAGGGTGGAACCGTCTTCTCTTTTAATCTCTAGGGAATCATAAATGTTTGGAAGTTGGCTATTTTCTCCGGCAAATTCAACATCTACAACCGGGCCGATAATTTGGGATACAATACCTTGCGTTTGCGCCATTTTTTTTGGTTTTATTTTTTGCACTGCAAATATAGTAGGATAGGGATAGAAACACCACCAATTTTTAGGTTTTTTACAAAAAAAAGGGAGCCCAAAGCCCCCTTGTTTTAAAACGTATTCTTCGACAATTTATAGATCAATAATCGCTTTTAGGAAAACGCGTCTACCAATGACCGGCATATTGGGGAATGCACGATATTTTTGGTCAAATAAATTGGTAGCAGATAGATCTAATCCAAAGCCTTCAGAAACTTGATAACCTAGGTTTAGATCAAAAAGGTCTTTGGCTTGAACAAGGCCTGAAAAATCACCTTGGTTGGATTCAAATTCGTCATCATGTTGAAAGGCTAATGAGGCTCTAAATCCATCGTTTCCGGTATAGTTCACACCTATTCTATATTTAAAGGCGGGTGCATTTAAATAACTTGAAAAAGGAAGTCCATCATCATTGTCTTCTCCTGGTATCCACTTGTTTTGGCTTAACCATGAGGTATTACCCCACCAAGACCAATTGTCAGAAGCTCTGTATTTTAATGAGATATCGGCACCCACATGGCTTCTGGTGGCATCACCAAAACGTCTGTATCCAGCTGGAATGTGAGTAATTCCATCGCCTTGTGGCACGCGATTGGATTCCACAGTTCCAAAAACGGAAGCAATAGGAGTTACTCCTTCGGCATATGCATTTCCACCTAGTGTAAACGCTTGAGCCACACCTCCCACAAGTTGTTGTGTTGCAGCAGCTATGGCTCCGGGAATTAAAGGAGCTGCAGTGGCTGCAGTGGCATCAGCCACTGAGGGAATGGCGGGAGAATCTGGGAAGAGTGCTCCTGCAGGGGCCCCTGTTTCCCAAACCGCTTCAGGAATGCCTTGTCTTGTATATTGTGCTTCTACACCCGCTTGTACTTGGGCATTTACGGCAGCTGTAGTTCCTTGCGCAATAACTGCTTGAATGACAGGATCTGCGCCAAAATCGCCACTCACTGCAGTGGCAAGGTCGCCCGCAATACCATCAATTCCGCCTAACGCATAGGTTGGACCAATGGCTGTAAATTGAGTAAATCCGGTGCGCTCATAGGTATAAATATCAACGCCTAAAGACCACTTGTCTCCTAGTAAACCTTTATAGCCCACTTCCCAAGATTTTAGTGTTCCAATGGCGGCAGGAGAAGTGTCGTCCAAGGTAGGCATGGCCTCATTATTAAAAAGGTTGTAGGGTGTTAATGTTCCGGTTAACCCGCTGGGCCCTTGATAATTATTAAAGAAGTTTTGCACGTAGGGCAAAAGGCCAGCGGTTTGAGGAGAGGCACCCAAAAGACCGTATAACCCTTCTAGTGTTGGAGCAGCCACAGCACCGTAGGGAACGGCCAGAGGAAGTCCAGGTGTGCCATGTGGCAGGGTGAGTCCATTGGCTCCCGTCAATTCTATTCCGGACCCTGGATTAAATCCTTGACCATCTATTTGTCCAGAAAGCCACACATCTAAGATACCTGTTGCAAGGGTTCGAACGGGAAAGTCTACATAGGTTTCCAATGCCGTTGGACCAAAAGTGGCTACGTTATACGACAAACGAAATGAACTTTTAGGAGTGGCTTTATAAACCAACGCAATTCGAGGAGCTAAAGCACCATCGTCGATAAAATTAAAACGATCATATCGCAAGGCATAGGTCAAATCCAATTTATCTCCTAGGCGAGAAGTTCCTTGTCCATAAACACCTGTGATCACATAAGGGTCATCATCGTCATTTCTACCGTAGAGAGTATATTCCGAATCAGAGGCTGTGTTTCTATAATCCGTTCCTACGGTAAAACTAGAGTCTAAAAAGTTGGGTGCATCAAAGTTATACTGCAATTGCGCTTCTAAAGAAGCACGTTTAGCCACTTGGCGAAAACCGTTTAGGTACAAAAACGTTGGATTTTCCACACCGCCACCGTCATTGTAATTATAATACGCCTGAGCAAAAAGCCCACCTGAAGATATTCTTGCTTGGGCCCAATAATCATTTCCTTGCGTAAAGCCTGGCCCTAGAGAGTTGAAAAACAAGCCACTCCCATTATTGATCCCCCCCGCAACAACACCTGAGGTGTTGTCATTGGGTCGGAATTCTAGATGAGCATTGAAGGCAACATTTTTATATTCTGAAGCCATAGGATTGCCATCGCCATCTGTATCTAAATCTGATCCTGTTAAAAGTGTGGTTCCAGGCTGAGTAGCGTCTACGATATTATTTTTTGTGGCTGGTTGACTTATGCTATTTCTAAAAGAGGAAATAAAATCTGCGTCTTCAACGGGGTCAAGACTAAATTCATTCCCCCTGTTATAACGCACATTTATTTTATAACCAAAAGTTTTATTTTCATTGCGACCTGCATGCCTTAGGGAGCCCCCAAAAGAAGATAAGTTACCCCCATACATTTCAATGGTTGTACCGGGATAATCAATAGGTTTTTTAGATAAAAAATGTACCACACCCGATGTTACACCTGGTCCGTATAAGGCAGAAGCTGCACCACGCACTACCTCAACACGCTCAATGTCTATGTTAGACAACCCCGTTTGATATGATAAAAAGACCCCTGCGGAGGGTGTTACCAAATAGCGATAGTCTAAAATGGGAAAGGTGGATGTTCCAAAAACGCCTGATCCGGCTCGCATTTCAAAATTGATTGAATTGGCAGACTGCTGTTGGATTTGAACCCCGGGAATGTTGATCAAGTTTCGCACAGGGTCGGTCACGTTTGGTGAATTTCGCAATTCTCTTGCAGTAATCAACGAAACAGAGGCTGGAGCATCTTGTACTTTTTCTGCTCTCCGAGAAGCAGAAATGATAACTTCATCTAAGTTTTGACCGGACACCAGCATAACGCTTATTGTTTGATCTGTGGAAGTAACTTCAATGCGCTGTGTGGAAAACCCAATGGAGCTTATCTCTAACGTAAAAGGTAATGCTGCTGATGTATTTAAGGTAAAGTTTCCGTCAAAATCTGTAGTTGTTCCTGTATTAGATCCAGCCACAATAATATTCACCCCAGGCAATAGGTCTTGGGTTTCAGAATCCATTACCACACCGGAAATGGTGGTTTGTGCATGGATTAATGCTACACTAAACAAAAATGTAATTGTTGCTAGTGTTTTAAGGGAAAGCAATTGTTTCATAGAATTTGTAGTTTGTTTTGTTTTTTTCTTGTTAATCGTTCTTTGAAAAGGGGGGAAATAGGAGAAACATCTCCGCAATCTTTATCTCAAATTTAATAAAATATTTCTCATAAGTGGCACCCCAAGTGTTTAACTTTATTTTGATCAAATATCTTGCAACACTGAAAAATCATATTTTTCCTGAAAAATGTATATTTTTATTTTTTGACCTAAAGGGGGGGGAATATTTTTATATTGGAAACTAAAGCAAAACTTTATTGAAAAATCTACTTTACTTTTTCTTTAAATATTATTTTAGAATTTACACCTATTTTTATTTCAGAGAGGTTAAAATTTACGGGCTAGAAAACATTCCCAAAGACGGTGGGATTCTATATTCGCCCAATCATCAAGGCGCCTTTTTAGATCCTTTGCTCATTGGGGCATTCACGCCCAGAACCATTACCTCCCTCACCCGGGCTGATGTGTTTAATGGACCCCAAAGATGGTTGTTTGAAGTGTTTAAAATGTTGCCTGTTTATCGGATTCGAAACGGCTATCAGAATTTAAAGAAAAACGATGCAATTTTTGAAAAATGTTACACACTTTTGGGTCAAGGGCATCAAATGTTAATGTTTTCTGAAGGAGGTCATCACGACGAATATTTCTTACAAAAACTATCAAAAGGAAGTAGCCGTTTGGTTTACCAAGCTCAATGCCAAAACCCTTCTCAAAAAATTTACATACAACCTGTTGGTATTAACTACGGACATCACAAACAGGTTCGGTGCACCCTTCACTTGGTTTTTGGACAGCCCCTTTTGGTTCAAAACTATGTAATTCCCTCAAATTCTGAACCCCAAAATATTAATCTATTAAAGGAACAACTTGCTCAAGAAATGAAATCTTGTTTATGGCTGCCGGAGCAAACCGAAAACTACGATACCCAAAAAAAATGGATCAATGCCCAAAACACTCGCTTAGGGTTTGTTGAATTGAAACAGAAATTAAGTGAAAATAAAGACTTAACATTTTCTAAAAAGAACAAGAGAACTTTGTTTTGGGGAAATTTTTTAAGCCTACCAAACATAATACCCCTTTGGATAACTAGACAAATCATCAATCGTTTTGAAGATAAGGTCTTTGTCAGTTCCTTTAAATACGCCTCGGGGGCTTTTCTTTTTCCCCTTTGGTGGTGGGGTAGCACGATTTTATTCAATACTATTTTTGGATATACAACAGCAATTTTCTATTTACTTTTTAGCATAAGCAGTCTTTTTTTTAGGCAGAAAATCTTATTAAGTTAATAAATTGTATTTGTATTTCTTATTGAGAGTCTATTTTTTATTAAAGAGAATAAAAATTTAATAGATAATTATAACTTTTTATTATAGTTTTTATTTTTTAATAATTTTTTATTATTTAATTGCTTTTAGTATGGAATTTTTACATTTGCGTTATGTTAGATGTTATCATTATTGGAGCGGGCCCTGTGGGGTTGGCTTGTGGCATTGAAGCCCAAAAAAGAAAGTTGCGCTATTTGGTTATTGACAAAGGTCCCTTGGTTAATTCTATTTATAATTATCCTTTGAACATGACCTTTTTTTCGACTTCTGACCGACTTGAAATTGGAAACGTTCCCTTTATCTCACATCAACCTAAACCCACCCGTGCCGAAGCACTTGAATATTATCGTAGAGTAGCCCAGCATTGGGGTTTAAAAGTGCAGCTTTATGAACAGGTAGATCGTATTAACACATACCCAAACAATTTTGAGCTTCACACCTCAAAAACTACCTATCAAACAAAGAATGTGGTTGTGGCCACCGGTTTTTATGATGCCCCATATTTGTTAAATGTACCGGGGGAAGAATTGCCCAAGGTATTGCACTACTACAGAGAACCCCATCCTTTTTATGGAATGAATATTGCTGTGGTTGGAGCTGCCAATTCGGCTGTTGATGTGGCTTTAGAAACCTACCGAAAAGGAGCCAAAAGTGTAACCATGCTCATTAGAGAACCCGAAATTGGCTCCAATGTAAAATATTGGGTTCGCCCAGATATTATCAACCGCATTAAAGAAGGAAGTATCCCGGCCCATTTCAATACCACCCTTACCAAAATTACACCTTCAAAAGTATATTTTAAAAACGAAAACGGAGCGCATGAAATAGAGAATGATTTTGTGCTGGCCATGACCGGATATCAACCCAATTTTGAATTGTTAGAATCTTTGGGTGTCACCTTTGAAGACGATGCCTTTAAAACTCCTCAATATAACCCTAAAACCATGGAATCTTCTGCACCGCATGTATTTTTAGCGGGTGTGGTGTGCGGAGGCTATAAAACCAACAAGTGGTTTATCGAAAATTCCAGAGTGCATGCACCCCTTATTATGGACGCCATCACAAATCATTAGGTGTTTCACTTTCATTTTTAGATCTAATTCAGATTGCTTTTCTTTGTTTAAAGTTCTTTTTGGTGCATTTTCTCCTCATTCCGGATTCATTTAAGGGCAGCCTCACTGCAAAGGCTGTAGCTCAAATCATGCAAAAAACAATACGATCAAAACTTCCTCAAAGCCAATGCACTGTTTTTCCCTTTTCTGATGGTGGCGAAGGTGCCTTAGATACACTCTTAGACAAAGTTCAAGGCCGATGGGTCACTTGCAAATGCGTTGATGCCCTAAACAGACCCATCCAAAAACCATATTTTTTATTTAAAAACGAAGCTACTGCTTGGATTGAACTTTCTCAAACTGCAGGTTTAGTACTACTCAAAAATGAAGAGCGTAATCCCTTAGAAACCTCTACCCTTGGGGTGGGAATGCAAATAAAACACGCCCTAGATCAGGGGTGTCAGACCATTATATTGGGCATTGGAGGCAGCGCTACTCACGATTTAGGTACTGGTATTTTTTCAGCATTGGGTGGTGTATTGCTTACAAAAAAAGGAGTGCCCATTTTTCCTTGTGGGAAAAATTTAATCCAAATCGACCACATTGATTCATCCCAACTTGACCCGCAAATTCACAAGATTAAATTATTGGTGGCATGTGATGTGTCCAACCCCCTTTTAGGTCCCCATGGTGCTGCCAAAATTTATGCCCCTCAAAAAGGAGCGACGCCCAAGATGATTAAAAGACTAGAAGAAGGTGGAACTCATTTTTTATCTCTTTTGCCTAATTCCATTTCTAGCCAGCTTGAAACACTCTCTGGGGGAGGAGCGGCAGGGGGTGTTGCTGCCGGATTAAAAGGGTTGTTTAAAGCCCAATTGAAAAGTGGTTTTGAACTTTTAGCTAAGAAAACAGCACTACGTCAAGTTTTGAAAAAGACAGATGTGGTTCTCACAGGCGAAGGTTGCTTTGACACCCAAAGTATCCACGGAAAATTACCATTTCGTGTAGCAAAAATGGCCGCCGAGCTGAACACCCCTACGTTGATTTTTGCTGGAACAACTTCTGCCCAAATCGATACAAAAATCCTACCTAAAGGGACAGAGGTTTTTAATTGTACGCCTTCTGGTCAACGTTCGGAGCAGGCCATGGTAAACGCCGAAGAAAACTTAACCCAGCAGCTTTTTGCGGTTTTAGATCGCTTTTCAACTTTAAGTTAGATCGTTATGCTAATCTCTCTCTTTTTTGTTTTTATTATCATTATTTGGATTATTTTGGGCACCTCCACGCTAAGGCTCAATCCTTTTATAGTATTGTTGGTGGGGGCATTTGCTTTTGGGCTTTTATTAGGGTTACCTTTATTGGATATCACCCAAACCATTTTAAATGGTTTTGTTAACACACTAAAAAGTATTGGATTGCTCATTGTTTTTGGTACTTTAATTGGGGCTGCTCTAGAACTCTCAGGGGGAGCACATGCTTTGGCCAAGGGATTACTTAAGTTTTTACACAAATTACCCCTTCCCCTTGCCATCAGTTGTATTGGCTATGTGGTTTCTATTCCCGTTTTTTGTGATGCGGCCTTTGTGATCTTGGCTCAATTGAACAAAAGTTTAGCCCAAAAAACAAAAACCTCTTTGGAGGGGTTAAGCGTGGCTTTGTCCACCGGGCTCTTTGCCCCACACGTACTTATTCCTCCCACGCCAGGCCCTTTGGCCGCTGCAGCAAATTTAAATTTAAACCAACTGTCTTTACTCATAATAACAGGTGGGATTATTGGTTTTATACTCATTTTAGTTGGGGGCAGTTATGCGCTTTACGTAAGTAAAAAATATCCCTATGTTGAAAAGGACACCCCTATGGCCATCAAACAAGAAAGCATCAAAACCGGTGAGCCTTCTTTTGGCAAATCAATTTTACCCATTTTACTTCCCTTATTTTTGATGTGTTTAGGTGCCTTTTTGCCAAAAAACAGTTTACCAGAAAACATTGGTTCATTGGTTTCAATGGTAAGCAAGCCTGAAGGTGCGCTTGGTATTGGGCTATTTTTTGCCCTGATTTTAGTACTCCCAAAAGGAACAATAGCTATTAATCAAGCGCTGCAAAAAGGCATCAAACAGGCTCTTCCAATCTTATTAATTACTGCAATGGGTGGGGCTCTGGGTAAAATGATTGGTCATATTTCATTAGATAAACAATTGGCTGATCTTTCCCAATTAGAGAGTTTAGGTTTACTTGTTCCCTTTTTGATTGCTGCCTTTTTAAAAACGGCTCAAGGCTCTTCAACAGTTGCCATTATTACAGCAGCATCTATTGTTTTTCCCCTTTTACCCTTACTTGAGCTAAATAGTGAAATGGGCAAAGTGTGGGTTATCATGGCCATAGGTACCGGAGCTATGACCATATCTCATGCCAATGATTCCTATTTTTGGATCGTATCACAAATGAGTGGTATGGATGTAAAAACCGCTTATAAAACACACACCTTAGGCACTTTAATTCAGGGCACTATTGGTATTGTAGTGGTTTTGATAGGTTATTATGGATGGCTTTGGTTTGTTTAAAAGGCAGTAAAAAATAATTCCAACTGTACTTTATTTTCCTCTGTGCCAACATCTTCTGTAGAGCCCACAAGCACTACTCCTAGGGGATTTAAAACTGCTGCTGTGGGATATTGAAGGGCTGTTTCGTTTTGTTTTTTTGCTTTTCTAAAACTCAGATTCGTCACATCGGCGGAGACCACAACACCTAAATCAACATTGGTGGAATCTTGACGCAAAATATTGCTCACATGCTCTGTGATTGTAAACATATATCGGTGGGGTCTATTTAACTCATTGTATTCCAGAAAACCGCCAAAACGAAATTTGGAAGCATTAGTTGCATCTTCATTTTCCGAATCGTCAATGCGTTGATCTAATAAAGGACTCCCATTGTTAAGGTCAAATAAATAGAGGCGGGGTGGAATAAGTGCCTCATTACCTTGCTGCTGTGGATCTACATAAAAACTAAGGCGTGCTTCATTGAGCAATTGATTTTGATCTCTTAAGGAATCTAATAATGAGGTGTCTATAGTTCCATCTGGTGTGCCAAACAAGCGAACTCTACCATGCCATTGCCCACTCTTAACAAAAAGTTTATCGGCTTGCTGTCCAGCTTCTGCTTGGTCCATTTGATTTGAAATGGCCGTGTCAAAAGCACTGTTCTTGAGTGTATTTATTTGTATGCCACCCAAAGGCATCTCAAAAGTTTTTTCTGCTGTTTCAATAAAATCATCCTCGGAAGTATCTAAAGTACCGTTGGTGTTTTTTACTTCGTATGTATATTCCAATCTAATGACCGCATTAGATAGATCAAGAAGCATGTAGAGATCGTCTGAGAAATTCTCTGCCTTAATAATAATACCTCTAAAATATTCATTAAAGTTAGTATTGTTAGCCAATTCAATGGCATCTTCTTTATCGAGAATTTGTTCTTGGAAAAAAGTTTTGTTCAAAGGCACACGCAAACGGGGAGAGAGCCTTGTTTCTACTTGAGTGGTTTCGTCCACATCTTCTGTTTCCGGATCGTCTTGTTTGTAGTTAAAACGCAATTCTTCGAAATTCAATTGTACAGAACCATCATGCAAAAGGGTATTGTAAAACCCTTCTTCAAAAAAATCTCGATTGGAATAATAAAGCTGAGCTTTTTCAAAGTTTCTGGTCGGGTCTAGCGTGTTCAAATAGTAGGTGAGTTGAGCCACTTTCAGGTTAAAGGAGGCTTGTCTATTACCGTAAAGTGAATCAATTTCATAGGTGTTGTTTTCACTATCGTATGTGCTGTTGTCATCATCATTATGATCAAGAATACCATCACCGTCACTATCTGGGTCTAAGGGGTTTAAATTGGCTTGTGTTTCTTCCAAGTCATTTAACTCGTCACTGTCTGAGTTGCTGTTGGGGTCATTGGGATCTGCATCAAATGCATCCACCACACCGTCGTTATCGCTGTCTTTCTGATTAGTAAAAAAAGGGATTTCAAGATATACTGCTTTGACTTGCTCTTTCTCAGCAATTTGACTCACATTATCTGCATTTGGATTGTCTTCAATGGCTTGTCGATAATTACCAAAAAAAGGATTGCCTCCCACACTTAATTGCGACACGATTTGAGCTTCAGAAAGCCCAAAAACAGGATGCTTTATTTGCCCCAATTGTCCTAAGGGAAGCCCATTGCTTTCAACAGCTGTTACTCCTTCTTGAAAGGTATTTACTTGTACTTTTAGTGTTCTAGATTGAAGTGCTTCAGTAGCAAATAAATCTCCACTCACCTGATGAAAATCTTTCTGACAAGAGATAAAAAAAGCCAACAATCCAAGGTGGGCTGAAGCAATAACTGAGGCCTTAAGATACATAGGTTTAGATAATTTTTTCTGTGTAAAAATGTACATATGCATTATCTTGTTCTAGGGCTTCATGCGATAAAAAAGGCTTTTTAGCTTGCTGCACTGCATCTACTAAACTATGCTCTATTGTATGCTCTGAAAAAACAAACCCATCAGCATGATTTACACTCATTTGTGATAAATTTTCAAAACTGGCTTGCTCGAGAATTTTTGATTCTGCATCAGGTATTTTATCAAAAGCCAGTTTCTTGTGTAACCCTTTAGACACAACCCCCTCAAAGTCTTTCGGATAAAAGGAAACCACAATTTTACTGTCCGAAAAAAGAGGTTCATCTTTATAATACGTTTTTAAATAAAGTGGAAACAAAGAAGTGAACCAGCCGTGTAAATGAATGATGTCTGGTGACCAGTTCAACTTTTTAACAGTTTCAATAACCCCTTTTGTAAAAAAGATCATGCGCTCATCATTGTCTTTGAAAAGCGCTTCGTTGGTATCTTTTAAGAGACCTTTTCGCTTAAAATATTCATCATTATCTATAAAATAGACTTGCATCCTTTCTTTTGGAATAGAAGCTACCTTGATTATCAAGGGGGTATCCATATCGTTTACCACCAGATTCATTCCCGACAAGCGGATCACTTCGTGCAATTGATGTCGTCTTTCATTTATCAGCCCATAACGAGGCATAAAAATACGTGTTTGCCCACCATTGTCGTTTACCGATTTAGGAATTGTAAAAGCATTAACAGCTTGTGTTGTTTGTGGTAAATAAGGAACAACTTCAGAGGAAATGATAAGTACTTTTTTTTCTTTCATAAAAAGGAACAGGTACTTTGTGTTTAAAAGTGGTGCAAAAATATGAAAATTATGGTTAAAAGCGTTAAAAACTGCCTACTTTAGCTTTTTTAAACATTTTGCTGCATGCGGCTTTACCATACAAAAAAAGCCCTTTCGGAGTATTTAGATAAAAAAAAAGCAACATTGGGGTTTGTTCCCACCATGGGTGCTTTACATACCGGTCATCTTTCTTTGGTTAAGAGGGCAGTGGCAGAAAACCCACTCACCGTTGTTAGCATTTTTGTAAATCCAACCCAATTCAATAAAACTGCTGATCTACATAACTATCCGCGAACTTTAGAAGAAGATTTGAAGCGTCTCTCAAACCATGCTGATTCAATTGTTGTTTTTGCACCTCCTTTAGAAGAATTATACGGCTCTACTATGCAAACTCATTCCTATGATTTTGGTACTTTAGGTCAATTCATGGAAGGTGCTTCTCGCGGAAATCATTTCCAAGGAGTAGCCACCGTAGTTGAAAAACTTTTTTCCCTTGTTGCCCCCCAAAAAGCTTACTTTGGTGAAAAAGATTATCAGCAATTACAAATTATTAGAGCTTTGACCTTAAAAAATAATTGGCCTATCACCGTTGTGGGCTGCCCCATTATTCGTGAGCCAAACGGCTTGGCCATGAGTTCCCGAAATGTATTTCTCACAGAAGAAGATAAAAATGACGCCAAACTTCTTTATAAAACTCTCCAATGGACAGCAAAACAAATTGGTAAAATTCCCCTTGCCCAAATTCGAGAAAAAGTTTATAAGGATTTTCAAAATCACCCCGCTTTCCAATTAGACTATTTTTGTATTGCCGATACGCAAACTTTAGTACCTGTTCAGAAAATGAGTGCAGGGAAAAAATATCGAGCTTTTATTGCCGCTTACCTAAAGCAAATTAGATTGATTGATAATATGCCCATAACCAAAATATAATTTACCTTTGGCCCATGCTTATTGAGGTGGTAAAATCTAAGATTCACCGTGTTACTGTCACGGGAGCTGACCTAAACTATATGGGCAGCATCACCATTGACAAACATCTTATTGAAGCTGCCAACTTGGTGGTGGGTGAAAAAGTGCAAGTGGTTAATATTAATAATGGTGCCCGGCTGGAAACTTATGTAATTGAAGGTGAAGCCGGCTCAGGAGAAGTAACGCTCAATGGCCCGGCTGCTAGAAAAGTGCAAAAAGGCGATATAGTGATCATTATTAGTTATGCCCAAATGGATTTTGAAGCTGCCAAATCCTTTCAACCCACTATGCTCTTTCCCAACGAACAAACCAACAAACTCAATTAGACTTGAGGGCACTAAAGGCATTTTTAAAAGTGGCGGTTCCCTTGGCAATAGGTCTTTTTTTTATTTATCTCTCCTACATTAACACTACAGAAGAAGACCGCCAGCGCATAGTAATTTATATTCAAAGTGCCGATTTGCGTTTTTTATTGTTGTCTGTCCTTTTTGCAATACTAAGCCATCTTTCACGTGCCTATCGATGGCTCTTCATGCTTAAACCTTTGGGCTATAAACCTCATTTCTACAACAGCGTTTTGGCCGTTTTAATAGCTTATTTGGCCAATTTGGGAGTGCCACGCTCAGGAGAAGTCTTACGAGCAACCACCCTTACCAGCTATGAAAATATCCCCTTTGAAAAAGGATTTGGTACCATTATAACAGAACGATTAATTGACCTCCTTATGTTAGCCGTATGTATTGCCATTGCCTTAGGTCTACAATTTGATATAATCTATGCCTTTTTATCTCAAAAAGAATTTAATTTAGTTCTACTCATTAGCGGACTAGGAATCGCCATTATTTTCATATTATGGCTTAGACACCTCTTAAAAACCAATCACAGCCCGCTAATGCAAAAAATTAAAAAAGTATTGAATGGCTTAGTAGAAGGCATCCTTTCGGTTAAAAAAATGCCTAACAAAGGTATTTTTATTGCTCACACCTTTTTTATTTGGCTCATGTATTTGGCCATGTTTTATGTAGTGAAATGGTGTTTGCCCGAAACGGCTAGCTTAACGCTAGCAGCTCTAATGCCAGCCTTTGTTGTGGGCGGCCTAACCATTTCTGCCACCAATGGCGGCATTGGCATTTATCCCTATGCTGTGGGTATGATTCTGGCTGGATATAATATTTCAACAGACGTGGGGCTTGCCTTTGGATGGATAATGTGGACTGCACAGACCGCTATGATCCTCTTTTTTGGGGGGCTTTCGTTTTTTCTTTTACCTTTATTCAATCGCAAAAAAGAACATGCGTAACCAGCTATGGCTAAAGTTAAAAAAGCCTTTTTTTGTCAAAGTTGTGGCACTCAATTTGTAAAATGGCAAGGTCAATGCAGTGCCTGTAAAGAATGGAATACTCTTGTGGAAGAAGTGCTCCAAACAGAAGCCAAGGCCGCTTGGGAAACGGCCACCAAAATAAGTGAAAACGCCCTTCCAACCAACATTGACTCCATAGATTTAGAACAACTTCCTCGAATGCAAATCCCAGATGTAGAATTCAATCGTGTTTTAGGAGAAGGACTAGTGCCTGGAGCAGTAATTCTTTTAGGGGGCGAACCGGGCATTGGTAAATCAACCCTTTTACTTCAACTTGCCCTTCAGTTGCAAAAAAAGATTTTATATGTTTCTGGAGAAGAAAGTCCACAGCAAATCAAGCGCAGAGCCCAACGCTTGGCAACAAATACAGAACACTGCTACATTTATAGCGAAACCCAAAATCAACTTCTCTTTGAACAACTTAAAAAGGTAAAACCCGATTGCCTAATCATTGACTCCATTCAAACCCTACACACCCAACATATAGAAAGCAGTCCAGGCAGCGTTTCTCAAATCCGAGCCTGTACAAACGAATTGATTCGCTTTGCAAAGGCTACACACACTCCAGTAATTTTAGTTGGACATATAACCAAAGACGGCAGCCTGGCCGGGCCAAAAATTTTGGAACATATGGTAGATACAGTCTTGCTTTTTGAAGGCGATCGGAATCATTTGTATCGCATTTTACGCGTTCAAAAAAACCGCTTTGGTGCCACCTCAGAAATAGGGCTTTATGAAATGCAGGCCAACGGTCTTCGACCTGTGTCCAACCCCAGTGAACTATTAATCTCAGAAAAAGATGGCCCTCTAAGTGGTCATGCCATTGCTGTAATGATTGAAGGCTTGCGCCCCTTGCTCATTGAAATTCAAGCCTTGGTGAGTTCTGCAGTTTATGGCACGCCACAACGAAGCAGTACAGGTTTTAATAGCAAACGCCTCAACATGCTTTTGGCCGTATTAGAAAAACGTGCTGGCTTTGCCTTGGGCACCAAAGATGTATTTATAAATATTACCGGAGGGCTTGCCATTGAAGACCCTGCCACTGACTTATGTGTGGTGGCAGCTATTTTGTCTAGCTATCATGACTTACCCCTGCCTGAAAGCCTGTGTTTTGCAGCAGAAGTTGGGCTTTCTGGAGAAATTCGCCCAGTGCCCAAAATAGAACAACGCATATTGGAAGCACAAAAATTAGGTTTTCAACAAATTGTAATCTCTAAATTTTCTAAAACAGCACCTGTTGACCACACGATTGAATTACTCCCCTTTTCTACCATAACATCTGTGGTAGAACATCTTTTTGGATAAGTTCTAGGTCAGCAATCTTCCCTTTATAGTATATTTACAATAAACTCTAAACAAATCGAAATGGATGCAATTATAAATAAATTTTTGCAGCAAGTGGAGCAACGCAACCAAAATGAGCCAGAATTTCTTCAGGCCGTTACTGAAGTAGCAGAATCTGTTATTCCTTATATCGTTAAAAATGATATTTATTATGGACAAAACATCTTATTGCGTATGGTGGAACCCGAACGCGTGGTTTCTTTTCGCGTTGCCTGGATAGACGACAACGAAGAAATTCAGGTCAACCGTGGCTATCGTATTGAAATGAATTCGGCCATTGGCCCTTACAAGGGTGGGCTGCGTTTTCATCCTAGTGTAAATTTAAGTGTATTAAAATTTTTAGCTTTTGAACAAATTTTTAAAAATAGCCTCACCACTTTACCTATGGGCGGTGGTAAGGGGGGCTCCGATTTTGATCCCAAAGGCCGGTCAGATACAGAAGTAATGCGATTTTGCCAAAGCTTTATGACCGAACTGTTTCGACACATTGGCCCCAATAGAGATATTCCTGCCGGCGATATTGGCGTTGGCAGTCGAGAAATTGGCTATCTTTTTGGACAATACAAACGCTTAAAAAACGAATTTACGGGTGTACTCACCGGAAAAGGTGTGAGTTGGGGAGGATCTCTCATCAGGCCCGAAGCAACAGGCTATGGAGTGGTCTATTTTACCCAACAAATGGTTGAAAATGTCGGTAAAAGCTTAAAAGACCAAAAAATTGTGATATCCGGATCGGGAAATGTGGCCCAATATGCTGCAGAAAAAGCACTCCATTTAGGTGCTAAGGTACTAACCCTTTCTGATTCCTCTGGATATATATATGATGCTGATGGAATCAATGAAGAGAAATTAAACTTTATTATGCACCTAAAAAATTTAACAAGAGGCCGTATAGGTGAATATGTAAACACCTATCCTAAAGCTTCCTTCCATGCCAATAAAAAACCTTGGGAAGTACCTTGTGATATTGCCTTGCCCTGTGCCACACAAAACGAATTACAGCAAAAAGACGCTCAAACCTTGGTCAAAAATGGGTGCTTTGCTGTGGGCGAAGGAGCCAATATGCCTTCTACCCCAGAAGCCATTCATACATTCATGGAACACAGAGTGCTTTTTGCCCCTGGAAAAGCTTCCAACGCCGGGGGGGTAGCTGTTTCGGGTTTAGAAATGGCACAAAACTCCCTGCGCTACAATTGGTCTCGTGAAGAGGTCGATGAACGCCTTAAAAAAATCATGCAAGATATACATCAATCATGTACCCAATACGGTTCTGAAAAAGACTATGTAAATTATGTCAAAGGAGCCAATATTGCAGGCTTTGTGAAAGTGGCTGATGCCATGCTTGCTCAAGGGGTGGTTTAAACAATTTATTCCATTGGAAACTACAGAAGCCATTGTGTTACAAACTATTAAGTATGGCGACAGTAGTTTGATTGCCCATTGCTTTACCGATCGCTTTGGGCGACAAACTTATATGCTCAGAGGTATCTTGAAAGCCAAACGAAAAGGAGGGCTACAAAAGTCTTATTTTCAACCCCTAACCATATTAGAGGTGGAAGCCGCCCAACAGCCCTCAGACCGCCTAGGGTATATCAAAGAAGCACGGGTTGCCTATCCTTTTAAAAAACTTCCCTTTGCCGTCCATAAAAGCACTTTAGCCCTTTTTATCGCTGAAATATTATCTCAAGTTATTAATGAAGAATTACAGTCTAATTCTATGTTGTTCAATTTTTTGAGAAATAGTTTTATACTTCTTGATGAAAGTGAAAAAATCGGAAATTTTCATTTGTTTTTTCTAATGCAATTGACAAAACATATCGGGTTTTTTCCACTAATTGAAAATCCAAATCATGCTTACTTTGATTTAAAAAATGGACATAGCACTGCCTTGGCTCCTGCTGAACATTTTTTAGAAGGATCTATGAAAAGTTTATGGGTGGCCCTTTGCGGCATGAAATTTGATAATATTGAGCACATAAATATCAATAAATCTGACAAAAAAAAACTGTTAGAGCAATTATTGTTTTATTATCAATTACACCTTCAGAATTTTGAATCCCCGAAATCTATTTCTGTCTTATATGAAGTATTTAACTAATCTTGTTGGTTTATTAATGTGGCTCCTAAGCCCCTTTGTATATGACCTACAGGCGCAATATTTACAGGTTAAAGATAAAGAAACACTCATGCCACTTGAAGGGGCAATTGTATCAGATGCATTTAATGCAATACAACAAACAACAGACAGTTTGGGTTTAGCTTTCTTTAAAGGAATAGATAATATTGGCCCCCTTTATGTTTCATTTTATGGATACTTACCTCAAACGCTCTCTCTTTCAGAGGCAACGCAAGATACGCTCTCCATTTTTTTGGCTCCAGACCAACAACAGCTTGAAGAAATCATATTATCAGTGGCTCGGAGTGAATCTAAAAGAAACCAAATTGCTGAGCAAGTGTCTGTTATTACGGCAAACGACATAGCCTTTAAACAACCCGCTACCGGAGCATATTTATTAGCAATGAGTCCGGGCGTTCGTTTACAAAAATCGCAGGGAGGAGGTGGCAGCCCTGTCTTGCGAGGGTTTGAAGCCAATCGCGTGTTGTTGGTAATAGATGGTGTGCGACTCAACAATGCCATATACCGAACCGGTCATTTGCAAAATGCTATTACTGTCAATCCACATAATATTGAACGAGTAGAAGTCATTTTCGGATCTTCCTCAGTGGGTTATGGTTCCGACGCTTTAGGAGGTGTAGTACATTATTATACCAAAACACCACTAATCAATAATGATGAGAAAATTAAAACCTCCTTTTCCTCCCATTTTGATTCAGCCAATTGGGGCACTAACAACAACGCAACAGCCGAACTAAGCTTTTCCAAATGGGCTAGTTTAACCAGTGTGAGCTATTCCAATTTTGAAGATATCCAAATTGGAAAAAATAGACAACAT
>JBMYZB010000001.1:0-45178 GCA_049609945.1 Flavobacteriaceae bacterium | reverse complement strand
GGGTGAAAATCTTTTTGACATAAGCTCATACAATTACATACCACACGGTCTGGTGCATTAGTGGCGGGATCCTCCAAGGTGAAAGATCCCATTTCTTTAAGGATAGATTGTTCCCAAGGCTTTACTGGTGTTTGAAATAGAATTTTCTCCATTGCAGCGGGCAATTCCGGCCATTTTCCTTTCACGGTAATGGCGCATATTTTATCTTCTTTGAAGCGAATGGTGGCCTTATAATCTTTTTGTTTTATTTCAATACTTTGTGAAGCTGAAGATAAATTCTTTTCACCCCATTGAATTTGAACGGCATCAGTTTTTCTTTTGATTAAAAGGGTTTCACCATCCGGATAAAATAGTTGAGTGTTATTTATAGACACCCCATTTTCTAAACTTTTTCTGTGTGTAAAAAGACCTTTTCCAGGGAGCACCTCCACACCTAAAAAAGAGTGGGCATTGCTGGCCAATAATTGTTCTATGCGATCCTCTAGCAGTTTGTTTTTTGGTGTTTTGTGAGTGGCTTCATCTCGCATCCATTGAATCATTTCTGCTGCTGCTGCAACGTCAAAACCGTGTTTTTCAATTAAAAATTGTTCATAGTCCGCCTTTTGGTTACGAACTAGCGTTACACTTGTATCTACTTTCTCGAGCATTTTTTGAAGGTCTTGGTGTAGGTTGGCTTGAAATTCTTCATAGGTCAATGAACCATCTTTATTTGTGTCTGCGGCAGCAACAAGACTTTCTACTTCGGTTTTCGAAAACCCTAACTTCCCAAGTAGCGTATAAATTTCATCCACGCTTAGCGTGCCGTCTTGATTTTCATCCATTTTTTGAAATTGATCCCATAAAAAGCGGTCATTTGCTTTTGCTTTTTTGAGGGCTTGTTCTAGCTTCTCAACAAGTGTTTTGGTGGCAATTACTGTTTGAGGCACGTATAGGTATTGCCCTGGTTGAATTGTTTCGATGGCTTCTACAATAGCGTCTAAATCGTTCCACCCTGTGGTTTCAAAAGGAAATTCAAATAGACGATGTTCTTTTATTTGTTCTTCATGTAGGTGAAGAATCTGCTCAAGAAGGGGGGAATAATAAATTATGGAAACATGATTTCCTTTTCGCTTGAGGAGGTTTTCGGCTTCTTTTAAAGCACTGTTATTTTTTAAGGCAGGGACAATCCAAACGAGTTGTTGCAATTTATTTTTTTTGCCGGTTAACAGAAAATCTTCTGCGATTTCAACCGCTTGGTTTAGCTCAGACCACACCAGCATATGGATGCCTTTATGCTGTTGTGGGGGTATTTTTTGAGCCAATTGAGTAAGCAGTGGGGAAACAGTCTGGTTAATTAGCGGAAAGGGATTCATGTAAATACTTAATATAGTGAAGTAACTAAATTAAGGTTTTCATTAAGAACAATAACAGGAGTGTTTAATTTTTTACAACTTTAGGCACAGAAAGGCTCATTGAAAAGGGTCTGTCATGTTGGTCTTGGCCCCATTTTTTGTTTGGCAATTTACCCATATAAAAGTCGATCAGCCCCCCTTGCATTAGATCATTATGGTTAAAAAAAGTGGCGGTATAGTTTTTTTGATTGAATCGTACCGATTGAATATATCCCTTTTCAGTGTTTCGTTGGGGCGCATTGATTTGAAGCTTTTTTCCTTTGGGGAGTTGTATTGTGATCTGCTCAAAATGAGGACCAGAAATTACATATTGGGGTACCGATGGGGCCACAGGGTAAAAGCCAAGCGTAGCAAAAACATACCAGGCTGACATTTGTCCTGCATCATCATTACCACTTAATCCTCCCACACCATTACTGTATTCGTCTCCCACAATTTGATTCACCCAAGCTTGTGTTTTCCAGGCTTGTCCAGAAAAATTATATAAAAACGGAATATGATGTCCGGGTTCATTCCCATGCCAATAATGTCCCTCTGTTCTAAAGGTGTCTAAGGTCTCATTGAATGCTTTTTCACCCCCCATTAAAGTCATAAGACCAGCCACATCGTGAGGCACATACCATGTATATTGAAAAGGGCTGCCTTCCGTTATATAAAATTGTCGTTCGTTTTTTATGTAGGGGCTATAAAAATCTCCTGACTCATATTTTCCACGCACCGCCATGTCTTGAGAACTAAAAACATTTTTATAATTAGAGGCCCTTTTTTTTAATGCTATGGTATGGACACTGTCTTGTCGCAATAGGGCCAATTGGTAAAGGGCAAAATCATCAAAGGCATATTCTAAAGTGCGTGAAACTTGTTCTTTTTTGTGAAAGGAATGAGGCACTTCATCTTCTAAGGGAACATAGCCATTTTTTAAATAAGAAGGCAAAGCTCTTCGACCTTTGCCTAAAACGTAGGCGGTCTGAGTTTTGGGCAGTTCAAAAGCATTTTGGAGCATGTAGCTGTATTCTTCGGCATCAGGCAGATAAATTCCTTTTAAAGCGGCATCGGCTAGGGTGATGATGCAATGGTCTCCAATCATGGCGGCGGTGTAGCTGTTCCAGGCTGGAAATATGGGAAGCCAGCCTCCTTGTTTAGCTTTCAAAAAAAGACTGCGCATCATGTCTTTGGCCACCTCGGGAGCAAGCAAAGTTAGTAATGGATGCAGTGCCCTATAGGTGTCCCACATAGAAAAATCAACATAGTAATTACCGGCCTCTATTTTTTGAAGGGAGTCACCTCCGTCAAAAGAAGGATATTGACCGTTCACATCATTAAAAACTCGGGGCAAAAGAAAACTGTGATACAGAGCCGTATAAAATTGTGTTTTAGAATCACGTTTGGGAGATTTCACAGCCACTCTTCCAAGCCATTGGTTCCAAGTGGATTGAAGCTGATTTTTTATCTGACTAAAGGAGGCGTTGCCTATTTCTCGGCTTAGGTTTTCTCTTGCCCCCTCAATAGATGTAAAGGATGTGCCCACTCTAATATGCAGTTTTTTTTGGGCCTGTGGAGAAAAAGTGAGGTAGGCTCCTAAACCCTTCTCTCTTTCAAGGCTTGTTTTTTTTGAAAAAATGCGGTCTTCTTTAAACACGCCATAATCATCTAAGGGTTGATCAAACTGGATCACAAAATAGCCACTAAAACCGGCCGGTTCTCCCCAACCTTGATAAATTCTATGCACTGGGTTATAGCCCACCACTTCTCTTTTATTAAGGTTGATCTGAACAAATCCTTCGCCCTCATCGCTATTAGGAATGATTAGCAAATGAGCGGGTTGGTTTTTGGGATAGTCAACGGCCAATATTCCACTGCGTGTGGTGGCTGTCATATTTACGCGTAGGTTCTGTGCTTCTAAATACACTTCATAATGGTAGGGCGTTGCTTTTTCATTTTGATGCGAAAAGGGAGTGGCGCGTTGTTTTTTAAAAGGAGCCAACGTCCCACTTTGGGGCATCAAAGTAACCGAGCCATAATCTTGCGTGCAAGAACCGCTCATCCAATGGCTAGCTCGAAAGCCAGTGAGCAGGGTGTCTTTATAATAATAGGGTGCCACACATTTTTGTTCCGAGATTTGGGTTTCGGGGGTCCATTGAGTCATCCCAAAAGGAGCCGTAACAAAGGGAACAACTTGAGCGTTGCTTTCTTTTTTTTCACTAAACTTCAAAGCACTAGGGGTGGTGGCATTGGCTGTTCCCAGAAGGGGATTTACAAAATCTACCCATGAGTTGGAGGCGTTGTTTTGGCTAAAAGAAAAGCTTAAGAAAAGGATAATGTTTAAGAGAGAATGGAAGACTTTATTTTTGATATGGCAATGGTTTTAGTGAAAAATAAATGTACAAATTCAAATTTGATCTAAGGCGTTAAAAGGGATGCACTTTCTAGATCTAAATGCAGATCAACCTGCGGATGGGCTCTCAAAATAGAGGCCGGACAACCCGTGGTTAGGGGACCATGAAGGGCATCGTATACAGCTTTGGCTTTTCTAAGTTCAGGCACCACACAACTAATATAATCACAGGCCATGATGGCTGGGAGCGTTAATGTGACTGCTTCCTTAGGAACCTCATCAAGGGTGGAAAACCATCCCTCATCCAATTGTTGTTGGCGGCAATGAGGATCTAGGCTCACACGTTTTACCCAATGTGGATCATCAAATTGAGCCACGGGTGGATCGTTAAATGCCAAGTGTCCATTTTCACCTATGCCAATGCAAGCAATGTCTATGGGAGCCGCCTTCAATGCTTGGGTATAAGTTTCACAAACCGTTTCCAGTGAAGGGTCATCAGCGTTTAAATAAAAAATGGCTTGGGGTGCAACGTGTTTTAAAATGCGTTCATGAAGATAATTTCTAAAACTGGCAGGATGCTGGTTGGATAACCCCACATATTCATCCAAATGGAAAACGGTGATTCTAGACCAATCAATAGTGTTGAGTTGCAAAGCCTCTAAAAATGAAAATTGTGAAGTTCCGGTTGCGAGAATCAGGCGAAGGGATTTTTTTTCTTCTAGAACAGATTCTATCTTTTGTGCCACACGCTTTGCCGCCGCAAGGCCAAGTGAAGTCACATCTTGATGAATAATCGGTTTGATGGATTTCATAAAGCTTAAAATTTAACCATATTTTAATTACATTCGAAACTACAAACAAACCTTTAACAAATGAAATTAAATTTTTTTTCACTGGCATTTCTTTTGTCAGTTTGTCTTTATGCCCAAATTAATATACAAATTCAACAACCCAAAGAACAAATTGAAATAAGCAAACATATTTATGGACATTTTGCTGAGCACTTGGGGCGATGTATTTATGATGGTTTTTATGTGGGAGAAAAGAGTGAGATTCCCAATCTTGAGGGCGTGCGTATAGATATTATTGAAGCGCTCAAAGAAATGAAAATACCTAATTTAAGATGGCCTGGCGGATGCTTTGCGGACACCTACCATTGGAAAGATGGCATTGGGCCAAAAGAAGACCGACCTGCTATTGTGAACATGTGGTGGGGTGGTGTGACTGAAGACAACAGCTTTGGCACACACGATTTTTTAAACCTTTGTGAACGTTTGGGCACGGAAGCCTATATTTCTGCTAACGTGGGTAGTGGCTCTGTGCAAGAATTTGCCGATTGGATTCAATATGTAAATCACGATGGAAAAAGCCCAATGGCCGACCTGCGAAGAGCCAACAACAGGCTCACCCCTTGGAACGTAAAATATTGGGGATTAGGAAATGAAGCATGGGGGTGTGGGGGTAATATGACCGCAGAGTTTTATGCTAACCAATACCGCTTATATGCCACCTTTATGACCGATTGGAGCAATAGCCATGGCCTATATCGAATTGCTTCAGGCGCCAGTGATGGTAATTACCATTGGACAGAGGTCTTGATGCGCGATATTCCTAAAAAATTGATTGAAGGGGTGGCCCTCCATTCTTATTCAGTGATTGACTGGGGGAACAAAGGATCAGCCACTGATTTTAGTGAAAAACAATATTTCCAAACCATGCAGCGAGCTTATAAAATGGAAGAATATGTGACCAAGCACAGTGCTATCATGGATCAATATGACCCCAAGGGAGAAGTAGATTTAATTGTGGATGAGTGGGGTGGATGGTATGATGTAGAACCAGGGACCAACCCCGGCTTTTTGTACCAACAAAATACCATTAGAGATGCCATGATTGCTGGTATGACATTGAATATTTTTAACAATCATGCAAAGCGTGTCAAAATGGCCAATTTGGCTCAAACTGTGAATGTATTGCAGGCCGTTATTCTTACCGAAGGCGAAAAACTCATTTTAACCCCCACCTACCATGTCATGAAAATGTATGCCGTGCATCAAGACGCCACCCTTATACCGCTCACTTTTGATGCACCCACTTATGAAATGAAAGGAGAAAGTTTACCTGCTGTTTCAGCCTCTGCCTCCAAAGATGCCAGCGGAAAAGTACACATATCCTTGGTTAATATTGACGCACAAAAGCCGCACGATGTAACCATAGCTCTTGGAAATTTGGCGATCAAATCAGTGGTAGGAGAAATTGTGAGTTCTGAAAACTTACAAGATCACAATACCTTTGAAGCTCCTGAGCGTATTGTTCCCAAGGTGTTTAAAAACGTTAAGAAAAGAAAGGATAATATTGAGCTTAGCATACCCCCCCATTCGGTGGTGATGCTAACACTAGACTAATTAAATGGGGCGCAAAGCCCCTTTTAGTTAATAATGCCACTGTTTTCTAGCCAGCGGGCACAAGCCTCAGGCCAGCTTTTTTCGGTGTTATTTCTGCCCAATCCATAGCCATGTCCGCCTTTCTGATAGGCGTGTAATTCAACATCAACTTTGTTTTTTTTTAAGGCCAAGGCATAAACAAAACTGTTTTCTACAGGTACGGCGCCGTCGTCTATAGAGTGAACCAAAAAGGCCCTAGGGGTGTTTTCATCCACCCATTCTTCATTCGAAAAGCGGTGAATTTGATCGGGTGTTTCTTGGGCACCTAACAAATTTTTTCGTGAGCCTCCGTGATAAAGATTTTTCTTAAAACTGATGACTGGATAAATCAAAATAGAAAAATCGGGACGCGCACTCACCAAGCCAGAATGACTGTAAACTGGTGAATTGTAATGGGTTGATAAAGTACTGGCTAAATGACCCCCGGCAGAAAAACCTAATACACCAATTTTGTTGGTTTGTAAGCCCCACTTTTTTGCATTTTGACGTAAAATTCTTAGCCCGCGTTGCGCATCTTGAAGGGGTCCGATTTTTTGATCTTCCATAATGCGGCTACTGGGCAATCGATATTTTAAAATGGCAGCTGTAATGCCTAGAGAATTTAGCCATTGCGCCACTTCAACTCCTTCATGTTGCACAGCCAATATGCCATAGCCACCCCCTGGACAAATCAAAACAGCGGCTCCGGTAGCCTTTTCTTTAGTTGGGTGATAGACAGTGAGTGTGGGCTGTGTGACATGGCTAATTCGTGTGGGCCGACCAGCCTCATCTTTTGTTTCAATTTTTTCAACATAAGTGGCCTCCGCAATTGCTCCTGGAATGCCCTCTTGCCAAAGGGGAATTACTTCTTGGGCGGAAAGCATAAGCGAAGTGGCAATGAAACATATTGTTGAATAGCTATTAGATATTTTCATATTACTTCTTTTTGGTGATCACAATTCGATAGGTTCCTGATCCCAAATTTTCAATTGGAGCCATGGAACGGGTTTTGCGGTTACTTTTGGTGTAAAGCTGCCTATTGACTGCTTCAACGGCTGACAAATCTATTTTGGTTTGGCTATTCACAGGAACTGCAATGGAAAGTTCAATGCTGTTTTCATCTTGATACCATGCCACTTCAATAGTGCCATAGGCATTGTCATAATGCCCTTTAACCGAAGTAAATTCTTCTGGAAAAATGGGCTTTAGCGTAAATTGTTTAAATCCCGGATAGGCTCCTTGTTTTTGAATACCTAAGAGATATGTATACATCCATTCCCCAATGGCTCCATAGGCATAATGATTATAAGAATTCATCGAGGGTGTTTGGGTGCTGCCATCTGGTTTTAAACCATCCCAGCGTTCCCAAATGGTGGTGGCACCCTGGGTAACGGGATAGAGCCAAGAGGGGTAACTTTTTTGTAATAATAATTTTACCGCCACATCTGACCTTCCATTTTGAGAAAGCACGTGACACAAAAAGGGGGTGCCTAAAAAACCAGTGGTGAGGTGGGTGTCATAACTTTCGATATTGGCCACCAATCGATCTACGGCTTGAGGTTTTAATTGGTCTGGTAAAAGATCAAATTGCAAAGCTAGTACATAAGCTGTTTGGGTCTCAGAAATCAAGCGTCCGGTGGGGGTAACAAATTCGTTTACAAAGGCTTCTTTGGCAGAATTATGGAGTGATGCATAATGCCCAAAATCAGCTTTGTTATCAATGGCTTGTGCCGCCAATTTAAGAATCTCAACCGAGTGTATAAAAAAGCTTTGGGCAATTAATTCTTTACTAGTCACTGCAGCGCGGCCATCATTGTCATCATTGGGTCTGTAAAATAACCAGTCACCAAAATGAAACCCCCCTTTATATAGACCATCTTTTGCCAAGGATTCCATATACTGCACCCATTTTTTCATACTGGGATAATGTTGTCGGAGCGCCTTTAAATCGCCATAATTTTGATAAGCATTCCAAGGAATGATGGTGGCTGCATCAGCCCATCCGGCAGAACCCATTGCATTTTCTCCCAACACGTTGGGCACTACAAAAGGTACAGACCCATCTTCACGTTGGTCTTCGGCTAAATCCAACAGCCATTTGTCAAAAAAGTTTTTAACATCTCGATTAAAGGCAGCAGTGTTAAAAAAAGCCTGCGCATCACCTGTCCATCCCAAACGTTCGTCGCGTTGAGGACAATCAGTGGGAACATCTAAAAAGTTTCCTTTTTGTCCCCATTCAATGTTGTGTTGCAGTTGATTGATCAAAGCATTGGAGGTTTCAAAGGCACCACTTTTAGGCATGGCAGAATAAAGCGCTATGGCCTTAAATTTTGAAGGATCAATGGTGCTATCTCCTTCAATTTTGATATAGCGAAAGCCTTGAAAAGTAAAATGTGGTTCATATATAAAGGCTGGGTTTCCATTGAGAATAAAGGTGTTTTTCTGTGCGGCTGCCCGTAGGTTCTCAGTATAAAACTCTCCATTTTTGTCTAAAATTTCAGCGTGATAAATATGTAAGGAATCGCCAGCTTTTCCTCCGTGTTGAAAAGCGACCCAGCCCACTAGATTTTGACCAAAATCCAAAACCAAATCACCTGAGGGTGTGATGATTTTTTCTTTTACTTCAAACACTTCGTGTTTTTTGATTAACTCATTTATAGTGGCAATTAAAGGCACGTTATCCTCCTCTTGTTTTTGTGCTTTTTTGGCCTGTAAGGGAGTATGTCCAACCGTGGCCCATTTGGAATCATATTGTTGCGCATCAAAAATTTCACCGTCGTAAAGTTCAGAATCAATAATAGGGCCATGGCTGTAAGACCAACTATCGTTTGTGCTCAAAATTTGTATACTCCCATCTTTATACTCAATCATCAATTGTGCTTTTAAACCCAATTGATCGCCATAAATATTTTTAGTATCACCCCATGCTAAAAACCCCCTATACCATCCACTTCCTAACGTCACCCCAAGCGCATTTTCTTGGGCTAAATAAGGTGTCACGTCATAGGTTTGATATTGCAAGCGAGCATTGTAGGAGGTCCATCCTGGGGTCAAATAGGCATCTCCTATGCGTTTTCCATTCAGATGGGCTTCATACATCCCTTTGGAAGTGATATGTAAATAGGCTTTTTTAACCGTTTTATTTTCCAACCTAAATTCTGTTTTAAAATAAGGGCTTCTTCGGGTCAGATCGTCTTCTGGAGTTTGTCCAATCCATTGGGCTTCCCAGTCTTGGGGGCTCAACAGTCCCATAGACCAATAACCTTCAGGGCTCTCACTTGGCTTTTTGGCATGGTTGGTCCATACCCGAACCCGCCAAAAATAAGTGGTGTTTGAGGTTAATTCTGGACCAGTGTAGACCACATGAACATTTTGATCATTGGCTACCACCCCAGTATCCCAAATGGCTTTCTCTGCACTAAAACCCGAATGAGTACCGACCAAAAGTTGATATTGTGTTTGTTTAACATCATAGCTTTCACTTTTTATTTTCCATGAAAAATGTGGCTCGACATTGTCAATGCCCAAGGGATTTTCTTTATGGTCTAACCGCAGGCCATAAACGCTGTTTTTTTGTGCCCAGGAGGTGGAAAATGCACCAAAAAGTACTAAAGTAAAAAGGGGCAAAAATCGATTGAAATTTTTCATGAGTATTAATAATTTAAGCCTTCATCATAATGAAAAAGGGCATAGTTCTGATTTTCTTCAAAGCCTGGAATATCGGGTTTTTGTTGTGCCACTGCCGTTGCAGACAAGGGGGTGCTAAACGGCATTTTACCCACTGGATTAACCGTTCCTGTGATCACTTCCATAAGGGTTTCTATGGTGGTGCCAAAGGTGGCTAAAACGCCCTTCACATTAGGATTGGTTGCAGCATAGATTTCATCAATCACCCAAGGATTGGTGTAGTTAATGGCTAACAGTGTTGGTTTCTTAGCACTTAGTTCTTGAATGCGTTTCACGTTAACTTTGTTGTCAGAAAGCCGCAACGAAATGGGTTGCCCGTTCGATTGAAAAAGGGACTTGCCTTTGGGTAAAACCCAAAAGAGGATCACATCAGCGGCTTCAGGTGAATTGACTAGATCAATATAATCTGAAGAAAACGTTTCTCTTAAAGGTTTTTCACCCACCTCAACATAGACTTTGGTTTTTTTTTGGAGTGGTAAAAGGGCTCTTTCTTGATGGGTTTCATTGCGGAGTAGTACAATCGATTTGCGATGGGCTTCATGAGCAGCTTCCACAAACGCCTCTTGGCCCACAATTTGTTTTGCTTGAGCCACATCTACATAAGGATTTTCAAATAAACCCAATTGAAATTTTTCGATCAACAAACGTTTTACAGAATCGTGAATAAGGGGCATTAGTTGTGGATTTTCTTCTACAGTGGCAAGCAACTGTTCGGGGTCAGCAGAGCCAGAAAATAAATTGACCCCCGCTTCTAAAGCCAACTTATAGCGTTCACGAACAGTTAAATTCTCTACGCCCCAGGGCATCATTCGGATTGGGCCGGTGTCAGAATTGATTATGCCTTGAAAGCCCAACTCGTTTCGGAGTAAATCGGTTAAGACGGGTTTGTTAAAAGCATAGCCCAAGGTGTCGTAAGGTGTATGTACGGGAAAGGAATAATACGGCATTATGGCTGAGGTGCCGGCAGCAATGGCCGCCTTAAAGGGGATGAGGTGTTTTTGAAAAGCGCCCCCATCAAAAACTTCTCTACGCCCCCACTTAAAGTGCGGATCTTGCCCTCCTTCTGTGGCTCCTCCTCCAGGGAAATGTTTGGTTGTTAAGGCCACCGATTCAGGCCCTAATTGATCACCTTGAAAGCCTTTCACTAGGGCAGTCATGATTTGTGCCACCCATATTGGATCTTCGCCAAAGGTTCCTTCAATGCGTTGCCAGCGAGGCTCTGTGCTTAAATCAGCCATATACATATAGCCTTTTCGGAGCCCCACTGCACGCCACTCTTGTCGGGCGATATCAGCAAACTGTTTGATCAAATGAAGATCACGACTTGCAGAAAGACCCAATTCTCCGGGCCATTGAGAAAAAGCAGTTTTTCCTAAACTAAGTCCCACCGAAGCGTCTGTAGTAACATGATTTCTAGGATTGGAAGCCACAATGGCCGGTATACCAAGGGGTTGCGCTGCACAAAGGGCTTGTAAATTATTTTGCCAAGAGGCCATAATATCCACTTCCGCATTAGCTCGCAAAATGAAATGCCGCCCGTGGAATTGTGCCACCGACTTTGTAGTAGCTGCAGAAGATAAAAAGGGATCGTCTAGGGGTACCCGTGTGAAAAAATTCATATCAGATTCTACATCCACTTCAGCGAGTCCGTCACTAATGGGCAGAGCGTCTTTAGAGGGTTGTCCGAATCCAGCCTCGTTTTCCATGCGGATGGTGCTGATAAGCATAAAGCCTATTTTTTGCTCCAAATTCATTTGCCCTAATAAATTTTCGGCTCTTAAATCGGCTGAAAGACGCCAGTCTTCATAGGGATCTAGTTTTTTATTACGGTTTAGGTCTTTAAATTTTAAACCCTCATGTTGGATAATTTCAATCACTTTTGCTCCCAGTTTTGGCTGGGGTTTTAGGGTGGTATGTTCACAACCCAGAATGAGCCAAAAACCAAAGCTGGTCAAGACTATATTGAAGACTTTTGAAATATAGACAAACATTTTACGGATTTAATTGTTTAGGAAAATATTTATTTAAAATATAAGCAGGTTGCCATTTGTCTGGTGTTTGTTTAAGGGTTGTATAGTCATATTCTTTTGAAACAATGGTGGAAGGCGACAAATTAAGAGTATCGTCTGTGGCTTGGTGATGGGTTTTAAGTAATGCCATCATCTCCTCTACTTTGGCTTGATAAGCTGGATGGGCAGCCAAGTTGTTTGTTTCTTGGGGGTCTTCTTTTAAATGATACAGCTGGGTGTGGTCAATTTGTGGATAGCGAATCAACTTCCAATCGGCATCACGCACCGCTCGAATGGTGTTTCTATAGGCAGTATAGAGGCTTGACCGCACTTGCTTTTCCTTCTGTTGGATGATGTTCATCAAAGAATGGCCATCAATGCCCTCTGGGGTGGGCACGTTTAAATATTGGGTGAGGGTTGGAAAAAGGTCATACAAATAGACTAAAGCATCCGTGGTTTGGGCTTTTGGGATGCCGGGACCACTGATAATTAAGGGCACTTTCATGCTGTGTTCATAGAGGTTTTGTTTACCCAAAAGGCCATGACTACCAACCGCCAAACCATTATCTGCAGCATAAATTATGAGGGTGTTGTCCAATAGGTCATTTTGCTCAAGTCGGGCAATTAGATCACCCACCCGGTCATCAATATGTTGAATGAGAGCATAATATTCCGCTAAGGAAGATTGGATGACCTCAGGCGTTCTGGGCCAGGGGGCTAAAGTCTCATCCCGCACGTTAAAATTATCAAACCGGAAAGGATGTAAGGGTTTAAAATTTTTGGGTAGGGGGATTTCTTTTTCGCCGTAGGCATCTGCATATTTCGGTGCGGGAGAACGTGGATCATGTGGAGCGGTAAAGGCCACATAACAGAAAAAAGGGTTTTGTTGATCTCCAGCACTATATTGATCTATAAATTCTAGGGCAGCATCGGCAAAAAGATCCGTAGAAAAGCTTTTTTCTTCGGGTTCTCCAATTAGCCCATTGGCATTCATTTGGCGCACAGGCACATTAAAATGATCGCTCATGCCGCCCAACATAATTTGTGCACCTTGTTGAAAGGTAGCCTGAAAACTGGCAGCACCATTGTGCCATTTTCCTATGCCCATAGTTTGATAGCCAAAACGGGACAAATAGTGCGGAAGAGTGAGTACACCATCTAGACGATCATAGACATGAAATAAGCTTTTTCCACTTAGCAACATGGCTCTACTGGGTGCACAAATGGCCCCGTGGTGGCCACCCATCACATAACTATTTCTAAAATGAACGCCTTCTTGAGCTAGGGCATCTATATGTGGTGTGCGGATGTATGGATTGGAAGCTACACCCAAAGCATCGGCACGTTGGTCATCGGCAAATAGAAATAAAATGTTGGGTTGGGTTGGAGTTTTTTGGCACCCTGTAAGCAGAAATAAAACTGCTGCAAAAAGGAAAAAGGCGCTTTTTTTTCTTATGGCCATTGGTATTTTGTATATTGTTTTGATTCTCTAAAATAGAATTTTTTAAACGGAATAGCGAAACAAATTGAATTTAAGAACAAAAAACGGCTTCAACACTTTTATTCAATTAGTCAAAGAAGAAACAAGTATGAAAAATCAGACCCAAAGAACCAAATGGCGAGTAATTAATTATGATCAGAAAAAAACTAAACGAAAAGCTTTTAGGCAATAAAGTACTCTCTAAAATTTGAACCCTAAACAAATCGAAAAAATTTGGCGTACGTTAGAAGTAGAAATTTACAAAACAAATAAATCAAAAAGAATACATGAGTAAGGTTTTTTATTGGTCGGTGGTTGCTGCTTTGGCTGGATTTTTATTTGGCTTTGATACAGTTGTCATTTCAGGTGCCGATCAAAAATTACAGCAATTATGGCAATCGTCTAATGCATTTCACGGTGTTGTTGTGATGGCTATGGCCCTTTGGGGCACTGTTGTTGGGGCTTTTATAGGGAGTTTACCTACCCAAAAATGGGGGCGTAAAAAAACTTTGTGGATCATCGGCATTTTTTATTCTGTTTCGGCCATTGGATCAGCCTTGGCCAATGACCCCGTCTGCTTTGCTGCTTTCCGATTTTTGGGTGGATTGGGCGTGGGGGTTTCTACCATTGCTGCACCCGCCTATATTTCTGAAATTGCCCCGCCAAAAAATAGAGGGAAATTGGTGGGTCTTTATCAATTCAATATAGTTTTCGGAATTTTGATGGCCTTCCTTTCTAATTATTTATTGAGCAATGTGGGTGATAATGCCTGGCGGTGGATGATGGGAGTGGAAGCCATTCCGGCACTGCTATTCACACTATTGGTCAGTAAAATTCCACAAAGCCCCCGATGGTTATTACTCAAGGGAGAAACTGCCGCTGCCAAAGCCATTTGGCAAACCTTAAATGTGAATGAAAAAGAACAAGAAGCCTTAATAATGCAAGCTCAAGATCAGGCTTCTACTGCCATTGTAGACCTCTTATCGAAAAAATATAGCTTTCCGCTTTGGCTCACTTTTTTTATCGCTTTTTTCAATCAATTTTCAGGCATAAACGCTTTTCTCTATTACGCACCACGCATTTTTGAAGAAGGTGGTTTAGGGGAGAGCACCGCCTTGTTAAGTAGTGTAGGTATTGGCATAGTGAATTTAATTTTTACCCTCATTGGAATCAATTTAATTGATCGTTTGGGCAGAAGGCAATTGATGTATTATGGCTCTTTTGGCTACATAATCTCTTTGTCTTTAGTTGCCTGTGCGTTTATTTTTGAGTGGGAAGGAATGCTTATTCCTCTGTTTTTGTTTCTCTTTATTGCTTCCCATGCGGTGGGACAAGGTGCTGTGATATGGGTATTTATATCTGAAATTTTCCCCACTCATCTCCGCAATGGTGGACAAGCCTTTGGGTCTTCTGTACACTGGATTTTAGCAGCGGCAATTCCTTCCTTTGTTCCCTCACTTTTTGCAAGCATTGGGGCAGGAGCAGTTTTTCTTATATTCACAGCAATGATGGTTTTGCAACTGCTTTTTGTTCATTTTATGATGCCGGAAACCAAAGGAGTTCCTCTTGAACAATTAAGTGAACAATTAAGTAGAAAAGAATGAACCCCAGCAATGAAAAATCACTCCCTTTTTTTAATTACAATGATAATGTCAAATCTAATTGGATGTAAAGAAGATGCTTTATTAAACACACAAGCAGAAGAACAAAGATATCGTCCCAATCTGCATTTTACACCTGCAAAAAACTGGATGAATGACCCCAATGGAATGTTTTATTTGGACGGTCAGTTTCATTTATACTTTCAGTACAACCCCAATGACAATGTGTGGGGGCCCATGCATTGGGGGCACGCCATTAGTTCAGACGGTCTGAAATGGGAAGAACAGCCCATAGCACTCTATCCAGATAAAAATGGTACTATCTTTTCAGGCTCAGCGGTGGTTGATCACCAAAACACCTCTGGTTTTGGTACGATAGAAAACCCTCCTATTGTGGCTATATTTACGAGCCATAGTCACGAAAAAGAAAAGGCCGGCCGGTTGGATTATGAGACCCAAAGTATTGCCTATTCTTTAGATCAGGGTATGACTTGGACCAAATATGAAGCCAATCCGGTGATTGCTAATCAGGGCACCAAAGACTTTAGAGATCCAAAAGTATTTTGGTATGAAGACACCAAACAATGGATATTGGTTTTGGCAGCAGGGCAAGAAGTCCAATTGTATAGTTCACCAAACCTGAAACAATGGACTAAAACTGCTTCTTTTGGTCAAGGCATTGGAAATCATAAGGGTGTGTGGGAGTGTCCAGACCTTTTTCCATTGCCAGTGCTTGGAACGAATGTAAAAAAATGGGTTTTATTGGTGAGTATCAACCCTGGAGGACCTAATGGAGGCAGTGCCACCCAATATTTTGTGGGTGATTTTAACGGGGAGAATTTTGTTCTAGACCCCCCTTTTGCTTCCCAAATGGAAGAAGAACATTCTTTTTGGGTAGATTTTGGACGAGACAATTATGCAGGGGTCACATACAACAATATCGAGACTTCACAAGGAGAACGCTTTTTTCAAGGCTGGATGTCCAATTGGCAATATGCCAGTAAAGTGCCTACAACCACATGGCGTAGTGCCATGACCCTCATAAGAAAAATAGCGCTAACACCCCATCAAGAAAGCTATCGTTTGGTTGCCATGCCCTATATTCCTAAAAAAACAGCACCCGCCATTATGTTAAAAAACATTGAAGCAAGCGCATCACCACAAAGGCTAATAACACAAAAAGACATTTCGCTTACAGCCACACAAATTACCTTTGAATGGGAAGGGGAAAATTTTGAATGGTCTTTTTCCAACGCGCAAAAAGAAGAGCTCAAAGTGGGCTATGACTCTAGCAAAAACAACTATTATATCAATCGAATGAGAGCTGGGAAGAATGATTTTTCTGATCAATTTGCACCCCATATTTCAACAGCACCGAAAAAAAGTATCAATACTAAAACTAAAGTTACAATGCTTTTAGACAAAACCTCAATGGAGGTCTTTTTTGATGACGGCCTAACTGTTTTTTCTGAAATCTTCTTTTTGAAGACCCCCTTCGAAAGCGTAAGCCTTTCAGGAGCCGGAATAATGAAAAGTCTGGAAGCGTATGTATTTGATAAATAATCCAAACTTTTTTAAGGATATAAAACAGGATTCAAGGGTGTGTCAATAACAGAATTTATTATTGCTCCAGGACACCATGTATCCCAATCGTTTTGTTGCCCCTCGTTTTCAGGGGCTTTTAATCGCATATTTTGATCCATATAAATAACGGTCATCACCTTTCGTGTGGCTTCGGTTTGGTTGGCTCCGGCACGATGAAAAATCCAACCTGAGTGGAAACTAACTTCTCCTAAATCAAAAGGTTCAACTACCGTTTCAAAATCGGAAACACGGAGTTTTTTATCTAAAAAAGATTCGCTTTCATCACTAATAGCTAAATCGCGTCCCTCCACTATTTGATGACTCCCTGCACTAAATTCTAAGGGCCCCATATTGAGTGGAGTGGCCTGCAAAGGAATCCACGCTGTAATGGTTTTGTCTGTGGCAAGCGGCCAATAATATTGATCGGCATGCCAAGGCGTGATACCGCCATGGGCCTCTTTGAAAAGTGCTTGATCATGATACATTCGCACACCGTCAACCACCATCAAATCAGCGGCAATTTTAGCAAGGCGTTTACTGAAACAAAAGGACTTTACGGCTTTAGATTCTCTCCATAAATTAAATAGTTGTAAAAAGGCTTTTCCATAGGTGTCACGTTCTTCTAAAGGTTTTTTTTGGGTGTTGAGTTGTTCTACTACTGCAGAAATTTTTGTGTTGAAATGTTCTATAAGTTGGGGCGAAAAAACGTTTTTCAGCTTGATGAAACGATTTTTTTTATAGAACATTATTTGTTCTGATGTTAAGGCAAATGGTTGGTTTAATTCTTCCATATCAAATGGGTTTATATACATAGGTTTTCAGTAATCAATTGTAAGCGGGAAAACACTTGCGGATGGGTAACAATATAGTTCTTTAAGAAATTTTCCTTTTGATTGGTATTGCGCAAGCGCTCCAAATCATAATCATAAATAAACAAAAATTGAACATCTCGATAGTTTTCACTACAAGTAGCCACAACCTCTATTTCCAGATCTTTGACTTCGGGAAGAAATAGGGCCACTTGAATAATTTTTTTCTCTAGGCGTTCATAATCGTAGCCAGATTTGTTAATGTAAAAATTACTTCCTTCAGTAACTAAGCGGCCAGTATTTTGTTCATTAGCTTCCAGCGCCACACGTTTCACATACGAATTTTTATCATCTCTAAAATAGCCGCGCCCATTTTTAATTATCAACCAATTGGGCTGTTTTAATTTTTCCATTTTTTTTTGGAATCGAAGTGCTTTTTTGGTTTGGGAATTTAGCGTTATGCAGGAGATACATGCAAATATTAAAAACAATAAAGATACGGTTGAAAGGTTTTTGTTTTTCCTCAAAACAGGAAACCACAATTTCAATCTTTGCATGGGTTTGAGTTGCATTTCAAAATTTTTCTTAAATTTAAAAGAAACAAAAAGACTTTAACTGTATGGAACGAAAAATTATTTTAAGCGAAAAAGAAATTCCTGATAAATGGTATAACATTATAGCAGACATGCCCAATAAGCCACTGCCTCCCCTTCATCCGGGCACTAAAGAGCCCATTGGGCCGGATGCTTTGGCTCCTTTATTTCCTATGGAACTGATCAAACAAGAAGTGAGCACAGATAAATGGATAGACATACCCGATGAGGTCCGAAACATTTACAGTATGTGGCGCCCCACCCCACTCTACAGAGCCTATAACCTAGAAAAGGCTTTAGATACCCCAGCCAAAATATATTATAAATACGAAGGAGTAAGCCCAACGGGTTCACACAAACCTAACACAGCTGTGGCTCAAGCTTATTACAACAAACAAGAAGGGGTAAAAAAGATCACTACAGAAACCGGCGCTGGACAATGGGGAAGTGCCTTGAGTTTTGCCTGCCAACACTTTGGTATTGAATGTGAGGTGTTTATGGTGAAACTCTCTTTTGAACACAAACCCTATCGAAAGGTAATGATGAATACTTGGGGCGCTACGGTGCACCCCTCACCTTCCAATGCTACCGGAATTGGCCGAAAAATTCTAGCAGAACATCCAGATACAACAGGTTCTTTGGGAATTGCTATATCTGAAGCTGTGGAACGAGCCGCCACGAATGATGATACTAAATATGCACTTGGGAGTGTGCTCAATCATGTGAAATTGCACCAAACCATTATTGGCCAAGAGGCCGTATTGCAAATGGAGAAGGCAGGAGATTTGCCAGACATTGTGATTGCTCCGTTTGGAGGAGGTTCTAATTTCTCTGGTTTAGCATTCCCCTTTTTGCGATTAAATTTTGATGAAGGAAAATCCATTCGTTGTATTGCCAGCGAACCCGCTTCTTGTCCAAAGCTCACTCGTGGCGTATTTCGTTATGACTTTGGAGACACTGCCGGAATGACACCGCTTTTGCCTATGTACACTCTTGGACATGACTTTGTGCCAGCTCCCATCCACGCAGGAGGCTTACGTTATCACGGTGCAGGGGTTATTGTTAGCCAGTTGTTAAAAGACAAGCTCATTGAAGCGCGTTCACATGACAACCTAGAGGTCTTTTCTGCTGGCGTCCAATTTGCAAAAGCAGAGGGTATTATTCCAGCACCCGAAGCCACACACGGCATTGCCACTGCCATTGAAGAAGCAGAGCAATGCAAAAAAGAAGGTAAATCGAAAACTATTTTGATCAATCTGTGTGGTCACGGTAATTTTGATATGAAAGCCTATCAAGATTATTTTGCCGGCAAAATCGTCAAGCACGAATTGAGTGATGCTGAAATCAAAGCCTCTCTCGCAAAATTGGATACCCCTTTGATCGATTAACGTCTTTTTTCCTGTGAAAAATTCCCTTTCGTTATTGAGGGAATTTTTTTCCTTTTCGTTATATTTGATCAAACATAACGCACCCATGATATCAGTTGAAGAAGCGTTAGCAAAGGTGGCCGCACACAGCGAAAACCATGTTAGAAGGAGAAAGAGCGTTCCTCTTCAGGAAGCACTACACAGCGTTTTGGCTCAAACGGTATATGCGCCCATAGCTCTTCCGCCCTTTAAGCAATCTGCCATGGATGGCTATGCAATTCATAGGCATGATCAACTTACCTATCAACTGGTGGGAGAAATTAAAGCAGGTGATCCTTTTGATTTAATTTTAAAACCTGGGGAAGCCTGTAGAATTTTTACCGGAGCAGGCGTTCCCGAAACAGCCAATGCCGTGGTGATACAGGAACAGGTATATCGTGAGCAGGGGCAAATTAGGCTTCAAAAAACACCTGAGTTGGGACAAAATATCAGGACCATTGGCGAACAACTCAACCCAGGCACACTCGTTTTTGAACAGGGGGCATTTTTGAATCCGCCGGCCTTAGGACTCCTTCAATCTTTGGGATTAAGCAACGTTGAAGTATATTCAAAACCCCGTATTTCAGTGTTGATCACAGGTAACGAGTTGGAGCCACCCGGCAAACCTTTAGATCCAGGAAAAATATATGAAAGCAATAGTTTGGTGCTTCAAATGGTACTACGTCAAATGGGTATCACAACCATTCAAATGAATCGTATTAAAGACAACGCATATGCCACTCGTAAAGCCCTAGAAAAAGCCCTTGCTCAATCCGATTTGGTTTTGGTCTCTGGAGGCATATCGGTTGGCGATTTTGATTTTGTGGGACAGGCACTGCACGAAATAGGTGTAGAAGAAATTTTTTATAAGGTGAAGCAAAAACCCGGTAAACCCCTATTTTTTGGAAAGTTCCAACAAACCTATCTATTTGCATTACCAGGAAACCCAGCGTCTACCCTAAACTGTTTTTATGTGTATGTCTATCCACTATTGGAGGCCTTAATGGGTAAAACTAAAAGAGGGCTTTTGCGCATTCAGCAGCCCATAGCAAAAGAGTTTGAAAATAACTCTGGCAGGGCATTGTTTTTAAAGGCAAGTATAAAGAATAACGTCGTTTCTTTGCTCACCGGGCAAGCTTCCTCCATGATCAAAGCTTTTGCAGCAGCCAATGCGCTGGTTTATATTCCTTCAGAAAAAAAGACAGTAACCCAAAACGAATGGGTTGAAACCCTCTTATTGCCGTATGGAATTTCAAATTAAACATAAAATCTGGCTCGAAAGAAACGGGGAGTTGCTTATGGGAAAAGGGCATGCCGAATTACTACAAGCCCTGACTTCCAACCCCTCTTTGCGGCAAGTAGCAAAACAACGTAAAATGTCCTATTCAAAGGCTTGGAAATTGATGAAACACCTCAATCAAAAAGCGACTGCCCCTGTGGTTGTAATGGCACCGGGGGGTAAACAAGGGGGCCAGACCACTTTAACACCCTTTGGCCAAAAATTGTTAGCGCATTATTGGAAAACCCATCAACAATACGCCATTTTTTTAGAAAATGAAATCAATCCCCAAAAAAGTACACATGATTGAAGGCTTTTCCCTATTGTGGTTTTTGCTCTTACTCCCCGGGGTTGCCTTTCTTTACGCTAGCGTGGGTCATGGTGGAGCCAGCGGTTATTTGGCCTTGATGGCTTTGTTTTCCTTTGCTCCAGACTTTATGAAACCCACCGCATTATTGCTCAATCTTTTTGTGGCGGGCATTGCTTTTTATCAATTTTATAGAGCCAACTATTTTAATAAACAACTTTTCATTCCTTTTGTGATCACTTCTGTGCCTGCTTCTTTTTTTGGTGGCCGGCTGCAGCTGGACCCTACTCTGTACAAAAAGATTTTGGCCGTGTTGTTGCTAATCGCTTTGGTCAGAATGCTTTGGCCGCAATCCTCAAGAGCAATAGAAATAAAACCATTGAATATAGGTTTAGCCCTTTCATTTGGTTTGCTTATTGGTCTATTTTCTGGGATGATTGGCATTGGTGGCGGCATCATGTTAACACCGCTTATTATGCTCTTCCGTTGGGGTAATGTAAAAACAGCGGCAGCCGTTTCGGCTTTATTTATATGGGTTAATTCTGCGGCGGGGATGGGAGGTCAACTTTCAAGGGGTGTGGAATTGAGCCCTCAAGCTTGGTTGTTGGTTTTGGTGGCTTTTGGCGGGGGCCTTTTGGGCAGTTATTTTGGCAGCCAAAAGTGGTCGACAAAACGAGTAGAATGGCTCCTTTCGGGCGTCCTATTTTTAGCTTCAATGAAACTTCTAATTTTTTAAAAATGGAAATAACAATACGCTATTTTGGTCTTCTGGCAGAGGCTCTCAAAAAAGAAAACGAGCGCATCGTTACCCATGCCCTCACCTTGGGCGATTTGCGAAAAGAATTGGAAGAACGTTATCCGCATTTACAAGACAAAACTTTTGTGATGGCACAAAATAATACAATTAAAACAGCACAAGAAGCACTTCTTGAAGAGGAGGTAGCTTTATTTCCTCCTTTTTCGGGAGGTTAATCTTATGGAAGAGCGATACAGTAGACAAATTCGATTGGCTGAGGTGGGCACAACCGGCCAAGCCAAGCTCCACGCCGCAAAGGTTTTGATGGTTGGTGCCGGTGGACTGGGTTGTCCCGCTTTGCAGTACTTAGCTGCCGCCGGGGTGGGCACACTTGGCATAGTCGATTTTGATCGGGTGACACCTTCCAACTTGCACAGACAAATTTTATTTGACGAGAACGATCTGGGAAAAAACAAGGCGAAAGCAGCCAAAGCACAGCTTCAAAAACAAAACACGTCACTTGTTATAAATGCTTATGAAACGGCTTTTGACATTCAAAACGGGTTGGCATTAACGGCTGCCTATGATCTTGTGATTGACGCTACAGATAATTTTGAAACCCGTTATTGTATTAACGATTGTTGTGTACTTAGCAACAAACCGATGGTTTATGCTGCACTCTACAAATTTCAAGGCCAATTGGCCGTGTTTAATTTTAAAAATGGACCCACCTACAGATGCTTGTTCCCTACTCCTCCTCAATTGGAGGAGGTGCCCACTTGCGAAACCGTGGGTGTTTTGGGTGTGGTGCCGGGGGTCTTAGGCATTCTTCAAGCCACGGAATGCTTAAAAATAATACTTGAACTTGATCAAATCCTTTCAGGAAAAGTACTCTTTTATGATCTACTCACTCACCAAATGCACAGCATAATTTTACCCCCAAACAAAAAAGCTATTGCCGCTTTAAAACAAAAAAATGAATTGATTGAAATATTCAACGTCTCCTGCCCACCGTCTTCTCAAATAGGACTAGAGGCTTTGCGTGAGCTTGGTAAATTTGTTTGGATAGATGTGCGAGAATTGCATGAAAGCCCTCAATTGGATTTACCTAACTTAATTAAGATACCTTTCTCCTCTTGGAACACCCGCTGGGAAGAATTAAAACACGAACAGCCCAAAGTATTGTTTTGTCAATCTGGGCAGCGCAGTAAAAAGGCCCTTGAACTCCTTTTGGAGAAAGGCGTAAAAAATGGCTATGCTCTCTCTGTGGGCGCAGCTACATTAGCATATTGGAACCAACAAAATAACAATGACAAAACCGATTAAAAACATTTTCATTTCAGGGGCTATTGCGCCTGAAAAAATAGCGCAATCTATTGCCAACCACCAATCCAAAACACAAATTGGTGCGCATCAAATTTTTTTAGGGCAAGTGCGTGCAGATACCGTTGAAGGTAAGCAAGTGGCTGCTATAGACTATACGGCTCATGAAGAAATGGCCAATGCGGTTTGCCATGATATTAAAGAAACTCTTTTTGGGAAATACAACTTAAGTTGTGTTCATATTTATCACAGTTTAGGGCAGATAAAAGCAGGTGAAATCTGTTTTTTTGTATTTGTTTCGGCTGCACATCGCCCCGAAGTTTTTGAGGCCCTCCCCAAGTTGGTGAATCAAATTAAGGAGCGCCTACCCATTTTCGGAAAAGAAATTTTTGAAGACCAATCCCATCAGTGGAAAACAAATAAATAAATAAACTATGGTTGATATTACCCATAAAAGTAACACCCTTCGAGAAGCTACAGCCATGGCAGTCGTTCGGGTGAGCAAAGCCCAAACCATCCAAGCCATAAAAGACAAAACGGTGCCCAAAGGCGACGTGTTTGAAATGAGTCGAGCAGCTGGTTTGTTGGCCGTAAAAAAAACCCCTGAATTGCTTCCCGATTGTCATCCCCTCCCGATTGAATTTGCCAGGATTGACTACACCATTTCAGGGCTTGAAATCCATATTGAGTGTTGCTTGAAAACGATCTATAAAACAGGGGTTGAAGTGGAAGCCATGCATGGTGCCACTGTGGTGGCTTTAAATGTTTATGATATGCTTAAACCCCTAGACAAGGGCATTGAAATTGAGCGTATCAAGTTGATAGAGAAAAAAGGCGGAAAATCTGACAGCCACCCACTCAAAAGTCAAGTAAAGGCAGCTGTGGTGGTTTGTTCGGATTCTATTGCCGCTGGCAAAAAGGAAGACCGAGCAGGCAAAGCCATCATAGCGGCCTTAACAAGTTGCGATGTTCCTGTAGCCCACTACGAGATCATACCCGATGAGGTAGAACAGATCAGGTCAAAAGTGGCTGCTTATAAAAAAGAAGACATTAAAATAATCCTTTTTACTGGGGGCACAGGCTTATCGCCCAGAGATCAAACTCCGGAGGCCTTAGCTCCTTTAATCGACAAAAAAATACCAGGCATGGAAGAAGCTTTGCGGTCTTATGGACAACAAAGAACACCTTATGCCATGCTATCTAGAAGTGTGGTGGGTTTGTCTGAAAACACACTCATTTTAGCTTTGCCCGGCTCCACAAAAGGGGCTGCACAATCTATGGCGGCCTTGTTTCCGGCTGTTTTACATGTGTTTGATATCATTAAAGGAGGCACCCATTAGTCTATGAAAAAATCCATCCACACATTGCAAGACACCCACGGTCGTTCACACACCTATTTACGCATTTCACTCACCGAGCGGTGTAACTTGCGCTGTAGTTATTGTATGCCCGTTGAAGGGGTGAAGCTTACTCCTGCCGCTCATTTAATGACTGCCAAAGAGATAGGGCACTTAGCCAAAGAGTTTGTAGACTTAGGCGTCACTAAAATTAGACTCACCGGAGGAGAACCCTTGGTGCGAAAAGATTTTAATTCTATTTTGGAACAACTTGCGAAGTTGCCCGTTGAACTTACCCTAACCACCAATGCTGTGAGTGTAGAAAGACATCTAGATCATTTAAAAGCCTGTGGGGTTTCCCAACTCAATGTGAGTTTAGACACCCTCAACGCCGAAAAATTCAAAAAAATAACCTTTCGAGATTATTTTGATAAGGTCTATCAAAACATTTTACTATTGCTGGAAGAGGGCTTTACCGTGAAGCTCAATGCGGTGTTGATGAAAGGAATTAATGATGAAGAAATTATCGATTTTGTAAACCTTACCAAAGACCTTCCATTGCAGGTTCGGTTTATTGAGTTTATGCCTTTTGATGGTAATCGATGGAATACCCAAAAATTAGTTTCTTATCAAGAAATTATGGGCAAATTGACCCATCATTTTGGTTCGGAACAAATGGAGCGATTACAAGATGCTCCTCACGATACCGCTAAACACTATACCATAAAAAATCACCAAGGCCAATTTGCCGTCATTAGCACAGTAACCAACCCTTTTTGCGAAGGCTGCAACCGCTTGCGACTCACGGCCAACGGCTTTTTAAAGAACTGTTTATTTTCCAACCAAGAAACCGATCTTTTAAGTCCCATGCGAGAAGGAGTAGATATTAAGTTGCTGATCGAAAAAACAGTGCACCAGAAAAAAGCGGTCCGTGCTGGTATGGCGTCTCAAGCCGCATTTGAAGACCCTGAGGCACATCGTCAAAACCGAAGTATGATCACGATTGGCGGTTGATTTTTTGCTGTAGGGCAGCATAACTTTCTGGGGTGTCCATATCGATCAAAAGCCCTTTAGCACGTACAACAACAACTTGATCCTTATAATGTTTTGTGATGCTTTTAGCACCGTTATCTCCGCTCAATTGTTGCAAAGCATCAAAATAAAAAGCATCAAATAAAACAGGGATACCCTGCCAACCTGCTTCCGATTTGGAAACAATAATTTGTTTTTGATGGGGCTCAAAAAGGTGTAATAGTTTTTCTAAATGGTCACGGTTCACCAAGGGTTGATCCACAGCGAGCACGAGTAAACCTTTTAAAGTGGGATAGGTTTTTAGCATGGATTTAGTGGCATAGGCCAATGAGGCTCCCATACCGTCTTGCCATGAGGGATTAAAATAAGAGGTGATCGGTAAATGAGCAATAGTTTTTTTGATGGCAGGCGCATGAGCTCCAAGCACTACCCCCACGGGTAGCCCAAGACTTAAGGCGGTTTCTAATTGGTGAGTAATTAGGTTTTTAGTATCCCAAGACAAAAGGGCTTTGGGTTGTCCCATACGTTTCGATGCTCCGGCGGCTAAAACAATAAGGCCTACTTCACTCATGGATTTTACCCACTTTATGACGTAAAGAAGAAGGGAGGCTTTGGCGCATAACACTTAACACTTCTCCCATGATAGACAGAGCGATTTCTTGTGCGCTTTCGGCACCAATATGCAGTCCCGCAGGGCCATAACACAATTCTAAAAAATCGGGATCAGTTTCTGGAAAGCGTTCTAAAAAGGCAGACATCAAACGTTCTCTCCTATGGGCGGGACCAAGCAATCCCAAATAGGCTGGACGAGAATATTTTAGTGCAATAAGGTATTGAAGGTCTTTAGTAAAACTATGTGACATGAGCACCACAGCTGTTTGAGGGTCAATATCTTTAAGTTGAAGCGTTTCTGGAATGGGAGTTAATAATTGTTGGCACCCTGGAAAAAAAGCGATAGTTTTTTGTTCATCTGGGGGAGCCACAACAGTTACTTTCCACCCTAAATGGTGCGCCGTAGTACAAAGAGCGACTGCATCGTGTTCGGCACCAAAAATATAGAGTTGTTGCACCGGTAAAAGGGTTTGTTTAAAAAGGAGAGTTCCAGAAGTTGCTTTATTAGATGCATTGCCAAAAGACAAAATTCCATTTTCAAAATGAAGGGTGGAACCTAGAGCAGTATGAGCGCCGACTTCTTTCACATAGCGCGATTGGATTTCAATGGGTTTTCTGGCTTCCCAAGCGCGATTAAAAAGGGAGAGGAGTTCCTTTTTAGGAAAAAAAGGTTCAATTAAGACATATAAAATTCCTTCACAACCTAAACGCACGCGGCCGTCATATTGCATCATTTTGGGCTTGCCGGAAGCTAAAACACCTACTGCTTGCCGATGAACTTCTTTTTCTACACAGCCTCCACTCACGGCTCCCACTGCAGCACCTTTATCGTTGATCAACATTCGTACCCCCGGGCGGCGGTAGGAAGAACCTTCCAAAGCTACCACCGTGGCCAAAACCATTTTGTGTTGTTGAAGTTGCCACTGCTGGGCCGTATCTAAAATATGTTTTACTTCATGAATCATGAAAATGGCTACATTTTATTTGAGATTTAAATGTAAAAGAAATTTTAGGTTTTTTCAGCAGATTCTTTCGTATTTAAAATCTTGAAATAGTACTTTTAGACTGTTTTTAATGTATCTAATGTGAAAATTCATTTATATACTGTGCCCTTAAAAAAGCGATTTCCTTTGGCCATTAGCAGAGGGGTTCGGTCCCATTCGGAAAATGTTTTTTTGGCATACGAACACGAGGGATTTGTGGGTTGGGGAGAAGCTGCTCCGGGCGCCTCAGAAGGGGCTGCCACGCCTGCCGAAGTAAAGGCTGAATTGGGACGATTTTTAGCCACTGATTTTGAGCAATTGTCTATAGCCGATTGCCAACAAAGAAGTATTGACATGCAAATTGCACCTTGTGCTTATGCAGCTTTTGACATAGCCCTATGGGATTGGAAAGCCAAAAAAGCACAAATGCCCCTCTATGAATTATTGGGGTTTTCGGCGCCCAACAATCCCACTTCAGTTACGCTGGGCATCAATACACCGGAGGTGGTTAAAGAGCGTATTCCACTCCTGTTGGACGGCACCACAGTAAAATCATTAAAAATTAAATTGGGTTCTCCCAAAGGTATTGAAGCTGACAAAGCCATGTTTGAACAGGTGTTGGAAAGTACAGAGCCCTATTCGGTTGGATTACGGGTGGACGCCAATGGTGGGTGGAATGTTGAGGAAGCCATAACCATGATGGATTGGCTTTCTTCTCGAGGAGTAACCTATGTGGAGCAACCCTTGGCCGAAGGGCAAGAAGAAGCACTAACAAAATTGCAAGGACACTTGCCTATTTTTCTAGATGAATCATGTCGTTTTGCAAAAAATATCCCTCAGTGGGCACAACACGTGTATGGCGTAAATATTAAACTGATGAAATGTGGTGGCATTACAGAAGCCCTAAACATTATGGCCACGGCCAAAGCTTTTGGTCTTAAAACCATGATTGGCTGCATGAGTGAATCTTCTGTTTCCATTGCTGCTGGAGCGGCACTTTCTAGTGCCATTGATCATATTGATTTAGACTCACATTACAATCTAAACCCAGATCCGGCCTCGGACGCACCAATGGTAAACGGCATCACTATGCCTCCAGTTGTTCCCGGTCACGGGGCTACCTTAAATCGAGAATACTATGCTTAAAGAACATCAAAAGGTATTGATCTACATGGAAGGCCATATCGATAGTGATTATGGCAAAATGGGCATGGGGGTGATTCGCTATTTAAAAAATCCTATTGTCGGCGTGATTGATAGTACCCATGCCGGGAAAAAAATGAATACCCTCTTTGATTTTGCCGGACCCATTCCCATTTTTGAAACACTGGAGCAGGCTCAAACCCAAGGGGCGGAGGTGCTAATTTTAGGGATTGCTCCTTCGGGCGGAAAAATTCCTGCCACATGGATACCGGTGATTAGTCAAGCGTTGGATAGGGGTTTAAGCATAGTAAATGGTCTGCACGATTTGTTACAACCACAGTGGCACGATAAAATTAAGTATCCTGAAAAACAGTGGATTTGGGATGTGCGTGTGCCACAATTTATTCCTGAAATAGCCTCTGGCAAAGCTGCTCAACTCAAGAATAAGCGCATTCTTTTTGTGGGCACCGATATGGCTGTGGGCAAAATGACAGCGGCGTTAGAAATTTATCAATGGTTGCAAGCAGCCCATCAAAAAGTGGGCTTTGTAGCCACTGGCCAAATTGGTATCACCATCACGGGGCAGGGTATACCATTGGATGCGTTTAAAGTGGATCATGCTTGCGGTGCCGTGGAACAGGCGGTATTGGCGCAAGCAGAAAATGATATTGTGCTTATTGAAGGACAAGGTTCTTTGTTGCATCCCGGTAGTACGGCCACCCTCCCATTGATGCGCGGCAGTTGTCCTACAGCACTTATTTTGTGTCATGGGGGGCAAAAAACACATTTACGTAGTCCAGCAGAAATTCAAATTCCAGACCTCAAGGCCTTTATTGCATTAAATGAAAGTTTAAGTACGGTATGTGGCACCTTTCCCCAAGCACACGTGGTGGGCATTGCTTTAAACACCTCAAGATTATCGGCTGACGAGGCTAAAAAAGTTATTGCAGAAATGGAAGCAGAAACCCAACTGCCCGTGGAAGATCTGGTACGTTTTGGTGCCGAAAAGTTGGGACGGTTGTTGGTTTAAGGTCAATACATTTTCTCCCGATCCACTTGATGAAGTAAAGGTGTTTTAGTGGTGAGGCGTTTTATGTTTTCTAACACCTGATGCACCGATGCGCTTTCTCGTGTAAGGCTGGCAATATGAGGGGTTAATTTGATTTTGGGATGCTGCCACAGTTCGCTTTCTGGAGGGAGTGGTTCTTGTTCAAAAACATCTAAAAAAGCACCGTTTAATTGACCCTTGTCTAGGGCGGTAATAATGTCTTGTTCTAGCTGCACGTTTCCTCTAGATACATTGATCAAAAAGGTGGGTTGCTTTAATTGGTCAAAAAGCGATTGATTTAAAAATCCTTTGGTTTTTGGGGTTAGCGGCAAGACACAAATCAACACATTGAGGGAACCCAAAAACGCAGGGAGAGCCTCCCCATAATAGGAAGTAAAAGGTGTTTTTTTAGGCGAGGTGCTATAGCCTGACACTGCAAAGCCCAAATGATGCAACTTTAGTGCGGCATCCATACCGAGGTGGCCTAACCCCAAGATGCCAATGCTGAGGTCTAATTCGTCCACCTCATGTTGCGCCCAATGCTTTTGACGTTGCGCTTGGGCGTAAGCATCCCATTGGCGGTGGTGTTGCAAAACAGCCATCAAAATATAATTGGACATGGAGAAAGCCATTTGCGGATCTACCACCCGGCAAATTGGGATTTCTTTTGGAATGCTGGGGTCAGCCAGCACGCCATCCACACCGGCACCCATCGAATAAATCAATTTTAAATTTTTAAATTTTTTAAGTACACCTTTTGGAAAACGCCATAACATGGCGTATTGGATGGCCTCTGGATCAGGAATATCATGGCCCACATACACTTTAATTTTAGGAGCCAGCGTAGCAAAAGCCCATTTCCATTTGGCGGCCGGCACAGGGGGGGCAATGATAACAATGGACATTTTAAAAAACTTTATACCTTAAAGATACGGGTTTACTTGCAATGATGATCTGCTGCACGTGTTGCAATTTGGTTGTTGGGTTTAATGTTTACCTTATAGCCTAAAGAATTGGCCCATCCTTTGGCAGCGGCAATCAATTTGTGCGATTTAAAATTTTCATCGCTGTTATAATCCATATCAATTTCTACACGAACAGCAATTTGTTGTGTGAGCCATTCGGCCACATCAATGCTTTTTTCGGCCTCCTTCCATAAACGAGTCCACATATCATTAATAATATTGACACGGGCTTTGTTTAAAATATAATGAACGCCTCGAGACCCCAGCCGATAAGCAATAACAGTGGCATAACGGGTTTCTTTTCCGATGTTTTGCGAATCGGTTCCGACGTGAATTTCGGCATAGGGGTAGCGTTTGATGATGTCTAACGTATGGGAGACAGGATCAATGCGGTTTCCGTTGATGTCTTTAAAGAGCAGCATAACTTGTGCTCTAAGGTAAAAAAGACTACATTGTTCTCGAACTGTAAACCATTAAAATTTTGATGACCACTATTTTATTTTCAATTTGTAACACGGGTATTCTTATTTGTTGGAGTTTGTTGCTCTTTTTCCCCAGACTAAAAGTAAGTGAATCTTTACGTGCCTACCCTTGGGTGCCGTTGGCACTTAGCTTTTTTTATGTTTATTTTTTAAGCGCTGCCGGGGGTTTGGGCGATGCTGATTTTTCAACCTTAAAAGGCATTTTGGCTCTTTATAAAAAAGCCACACCAGAAAGTGCAGCGGCCGGGTGGATTCATTATTTAGCCTTTGATTTTTGGATGGGCTGCTGGATGGTGGATCACAGCCAAAAAAAGGGGCTTCCACATTGGGTCATTATCCCGGCTTTGTTGACCACTTTTATGCTTGGGCCAACGGGTGTGTTGGTTTATGCATTGATAATTAGTATTTTTTATTTACGTCAAAGAAATAAGTGATTAAAATAATTCTTAAGACTGTATTCATTGCCCTTTTTTTGGCATGTGCCACGGTTGTGTATTTGATGTATACCAAGCTCAGTTTTATTGATTGGCCCTATGTGTTTGCAGGATTATTTTTCTTGGTGATGAGCCTATTGATTAAGCGTAAGAATAAGAGTCGTTTTTAAGGGCTTAATTCAGCCTGCATTTTTTTGGTGATGGTGGGAGCTAAAAGTAAAACGGCCACCATATTGGGAATACACATAAGAGCAAAGGCGATATCAATGAGGCCAACAACCACCTCGGTGGTAGTTATGGCGGCAAAAACAATACTACCAACGTAAAATAGGTTATATAATTTCCCCCAGTTGGGACGGGTCAGATAGCCAAAACATTTGGTGCCATAGTAGGCATACGTAAACAAGGTAGAAACGCCAAAAACAAGTACCATAAAAAGCAAGAGCACATCTCCCCAGCCAAAAAACAAACGGTTAAAGGCTTCTAGGGTTAAAAGAATGCCATTTAGATCTAACAAATAAGCTTTACTGATAATTACAATCAAGCCAGTGATAGTACACACCCCTAGGGTGTCTGATAGAGGGCCTAAGAGAGCCACTAAACCTTCATCGGTTGGTTTTTTTGATTGCGATTGACCGTGATACATGGGTGCATTTCCTACTCCGCTTTCATTTGAAAAAACAGCCCTACGCACGCCCAAAAGCACAAGACCCCAAAAGCCTCCAGCGGCCGCTGTTTGAAAATTAAAAGCTTCGTTAAAAATAAGGGTTAACGCTGGCCCCACCTGGTCGAATTGGGTTAGTAAAACAAAGCCACCCATCAGCAAATAAATGATCACCATCACTGGCACAAGGTTGGAGGTAACGCGCACAATGCTTTGTAAACCCCCAAAAATTACCCATGCGGTTAGGAGTGCAAAACAAATGCCTAAAACCAAATGGATTTGAAAATTTGTGGCATGAAAAAAGAATTCCAAGGGCAAAACTGTGGTGATGGATTGGGTAAGTTGATTGGCCGTAAAAGCAGGGAGTACTCCCACCAATCCGGCTAATGAAAACCATATGGCCAGTGGTTTGCCCCATTTTTTTAACCCTAATGACATATAATACATGGGCCCCCCGAGGGGTTGCCCAGCAGCGTCAAAGTGCCGAAGTGCCACCGATAAAGAGCAGGAATAAAATTTGATAATCATTCCCACCAAGGCAGTTAACCACATCCAAACCAAGATACCAGGCCCCCCCATATGAATTGCAATGGCTACACCTGAAATATTCCCTAAACCAACCGTGGCGGCCAAAACGGCTGAAAGGGCTTGAAATCGAGAAATACCTTGTTCCCCCTCTTTTTGAAACAACAGCCGAAAGGCTTTTGGAATAAAGAAAAAAGGGCGCCCCTTGCTTTGTTGGATCAAATAAAGACCACCCCCCAAAATAAGTAGCAGCATGAGCCATTCCAACGGTACAATCAACACCTGAAGCCATTGCGTAAGTTGGGAGTTAAATTCATTCACAGGCCATACTATTCTTTTACTACAATATAGGTTGCTTTTACGCCAGTGGCCAAATTCCATTGGTTGGCCCCTACCAAATTTCCTTGGTCATCAAAGACACGCACCTCCGCAGTGTTGGGTCCGGAAGTGCCTTGATTGAGAGCCACAAAGTCAATTTTATTAAAACCGGGCATAAGGTCTATAGAAATCCCTTTAAAACGTTCTTCCAACAACACACGTGGAACGATTTCTTGATCGTTCACCATTATGCGTATCAAATCGCCATCGGGTGATTCGTGGTCGCGGAGTAAGATTTGAACAAATTTACCATTGTTCCGAAAATCACCCAAATATTGGTCTACTCGAAATTGATTCGGGTTTTTTTGATTCTCTGGGGTATTGTTTCGTTTTAGCTTTTTTAAATAGCGTTCTCCCGGGTCTAAAAAACGTTCTTGTTGTTCCATAGATAGGGAAGGCTCCTCTTTTTTGGGGTCTTCTAAGTCTACATTAGGGGCACCACTAATACCTAAAAAGAGAGGATTTTGGTTTGTAGGGTCGATGATTGTGGGAAGTTTTTGCTCTCCTTGAGGCAAAAGAACGCTAGGCGATTTTTTTTGATCTTTGGTTTGCCCTTGCCCGAGGAGAGGCCAAAACAAACTTGTTCCTAGAAAAAGGAAACCCAAAAAGAACAAAAAAACACCCTTTTGTTTCACAGCAAAACCAATATATTACAAACCTACTGTGATTCTGATAAATAACGATGGGTTTTAACAGTAATTTAATGATCATAATTATGTTATATTTACTCTTAACTAAAACAAATTGAATATGCAACTGGCTCCTATTGATTGGCTCATCATTTTTGTCTTTTTCTTTATTTCGATTAGTATCGGGATATATGTATCTAAATCTTCTGGCAAAAGTGCCAATGCATTTTTCCTATCTGGACGCAATATGCCCTGGTGGATGCTCGGTCTCTCTATGGTGGCCACCACTTTTTCAACAGACACACCCAATTTGGTGACAGATATTGTGCGTACCAACGGAGTTTCAGGCAACTGGGTTTGGTGGGCTTTTCTCATCACAGGGTTACTCACGGTTTTTGTCTATGCCAAATTATGGCGAAAATCAGAAGTTAAAACTGATTTAGAATTTTATGAATTGCGTTATGGAGGCAAACCCGCCAGTTTTTTACGCAAGTTTAGAGCGCTATATCTGGGTATTATTTTCAATGTAATAACTATGTCGGCCGTTACGTTGGCAGCCATTAAAATTGGAGGTATTATGCTGGACTTAACACCTTTGCAAACTGTTTTAACGGCGGGTTTAGTAACCGTTGTATTTAGTACTGTAGGTGGTTTTAAAGGTGTTGTTTATACCGATATGATCTTATTTTTTGTGGCCATGGGGGGTGCCATTTTTGCCGCCTATTATTTGGTGAATCTGCCAGAAGTGGGTGGATTAGAGGCTCTTTTGACGAACGATAACGTGGTGGGTAAACTTTCTATCCTACCGGATTTTAATGATACAACAGCGTTAATCACGCTTTTAATTATTCCCATTGCGGTGCAATGGTGGAGCTCTTGGTATCCTGGGGCAGAACCAGGAGGTGGGGGATATATTGCCCAACGAATGTTTGCTTCAAAAGATGAAAACCATGCCATTGGAGCCACCTTTTTCTTTAATATTATGCATTATGCTCTTCGGCCATGGCCTTGGATTTTAGTGGCATTAGCTTCTTTGGTAGTTTTTCCTGATTTGGCCAGTTTGCAAGCGGCTTTTCCCAATATTGCCAGTGATAAGCTCGGCCATGATTTGGCCTATCCGGCTATGCTTACCAAACTACCCGTTGGTCTTCTGGGTCTTGTTTTAGCCTCCCTTATTTCTGCCTATATGAGCACTGTTTCAACCCAACTCAATTGGGGGTCTTCCTATATTGTTTATGACTTTTATCATCGACAGATCAATCCACAAGCTTCTGAAAAAAGACTGGTTGCAGTGGGTCGCTTATCTACAGTTTTATTGATGATTTTAAGCACACTTTTAGCATTGCTACTCCAAAATGCTATTCAATTATTCAATTTATTATTGGTCTTTGGTGCCGGTACTGGATTGATATTTATCTTACGGTGGTTTTGGTGGCGTATCAATGCTTGGAGTGAAATTGCAGCGATGGTTTCTTCAGGTGTGATTTCACTTTTGTTGGTGATTCCTTCTTTTAAAGCGTATCTTTTTGGTACAGAAACAGGTTTAATGCCCTCTTGGGCAGAATTCCCTTTTGTGGTGTTGGTAACAACTACTGTTTGGGTATTAGTAACCTATTTTACTCCAGCAGAAAAGCAAGAGGTGTTGGAGGCATTTTATGAAAAAACCCAACCCGGGGGACCTGGGTGGCAAAAAGTGATTGCTTTGGCTAAAGCAGCTAATAAAAACATAGAAAATGAAGCCGGAAGTTGGACAGTACCCTATGGAATTTTGGCCATGTTGGTGGGGTGTGTGTTAATTTATAGTTTGATGTTTGCCACAGGCTATTATATATATGGGGATTATCATTTGGCTATTCCTCTAACGGTTATAGCTCTTGGTTTCACATTGTTTTTAATTCGGTTGTGGAAAAAAATTAAAGCGCAAGTACTCTAAGTTAGCCCAAAATAATTCCGGCTATGGTGGCCGATAATAAAGAAACCAAAGTGCCGCCAATCATGGCTTTTAGACCAAGTTGGGTGAGAGTCTTTTTCTTGGAAGGTGCCAAGATACCGATGCCTCCAATTTGGATGCCAATAGAGGCAAAATTGGCAAAACCACATAACAAGTAGGTAGCCATATATACAGATTTTTGATAAGTGAAGTGAATAGCACTCTCGGGGTTTTTTAAGGCTACCAATTGGGTATAGCCCACAAACTCACTGGCCGCCAATTTAACCCCTAATAACTGACCCATTAAAGCCATATCTTCTTTGGCTACACCCATGAGCCACATCAAGGGAGCAAACAAATAACCCAAAAGAAATTCAACTGAAAGCGCATCATACGGGGTGTGGGTCAAAATCCATTCGTTAAGGCCCAACACACCACCCACAAATTTTAAGAGGCCGCTCAACAAAGCTAATAAAGCAATAAATACCAACAACATGGCCGCCACGTTTACAGCCATGCGAACTCCCTCTGTGGTTCCGATAGAAACAGCGGAAAGAAAATTGGAACCAATTTTATCTTTGGGAATTTTGATTTCGGTAGAAATTTTTTCCGTTTGTGGATAGATTATTTTAGCGACCACAACGGCTCCTGGTGCAGCCATCACCGAGGCGGCTAAAAGGCTTTTGGCAAACTCGAGTCGCAAGAGGGGGTCATTACCCCCCAAAAAACCGATATAAGCACCCATCACACTGCCTGCCACCGTGGCCATACCGCCCACCATTAGCAAAAAAATTTCGGACCGATTCATTTTTTCTAGATAGGCTTTAATAAGTAAAGGAGCTTCGGTTTGTCCTAAAAAAATATTGCCTGCCACTGCCAAACTCTCCGGCCCTGATATGCGAAATAATTTGGTGAGCCCCCAAGCTAAAAAAGTAACTACTTTTTGAATAATCCCAAAATAGTAGAGGATGGAGGTGAGGGCGGAAAAAAAAATGATGATGGGTAATGCTTGAAAGACAAAAATAAAGCCATAGGTGTCTAAATTGCCAAATTCGCCAAGGAGCATTGTTGTTCCGGCATTTGTAAATTCTAGAATAGAGACAAAAAAACCTCCCACTATTTCAAAGCCTTTGGAAATAAAACCAATTTTGAGCACTCCAAAGGCAATTATAATTTGTAAAAGCAAACCCAAACCAACTGTTTTCCAAGGGATATTTTTACGATCGCTGCTGATAAAAAAAGCGAGCAAAAGCAGTGCGCCCATACCCATCAGTCCTCGTAAAAGGGTTGCTAATGTATAATCTTGTTCAATCAACATGTCTTGTAAACCAAATAGTTTTGGATTAAAGATACAAATAGCTACATTAGCAAAAAGCAACCCTATAATGCATAGATCGATTTATTTAAGCTTTTTTCTATTGTTAGTAGTGTGTAGCTCTGAAGGAGAAGATGCTTCAGACTCCATTGACTTGACACAAGAACCTTTTGATGATACTTTTGACACCTTGGTATGGGAAGATGATTTTAATGAACCCACTTTAAACGAAACGTTTTGGAATTTTGAATTGGGTGACGGTTGTCCTAATTTGTGCGGTTGGGGGAACAACGAATTGCAAGTATATACCAATCAGAATCATCGCATCGAAGATGGTATGCTTATTATTTCAGCGCAAAAAGAAGCTCAGGGCTACAGTTCTACACGCATTACCACTAAGGGCAAAAAAGAATTTCAATACGGTAAAATTGAAGCCCGAATCAAGGTGCCTACAGGGGTTGGCCTTTGGCCAGCTTTTTGGGCACTAGGCAGCGATATTGACAGTAAAGGGTGGCCGCTTTGTGGCGAAATTGATATCATGGAATATGTAGGGCGCCGCCCAGGAGAAGTGTTTAACACGCTGCATACTCAAAGCAGTTATGGTAATTCCGTTAATACTAAAGTAACTTCCTACCCAAACATAGAGGATGACTTTCATGTGTTTGCCCTTCATTGGACCCCCACAGCGATTACTTTTCTATTAGACAACAAAGAGGTATATAAATATGCACCCACCATAAAAAACGATGAAACTTGGCCATTTAACAAACCTTTTTATCTTTTACTCAATATGGCTGTTGGGGGTAATTTTGGTGGCCCTGTGGATGCCGAGATTCAGTTCCCAAAGGAATATATAATAGACTATGTAAGAGTGTTTGAATGAGTGCTTTCAGCCAAGGTTTTTTCGATCATTTCGATGGTGGTAAGCAATTTGATTTTATGCACTGAATCAATGTAACCACCGTGGTCTATTATTTCTTTGTAGTGTGCCAATAATGTTTCTGCTGTCCAATTTTTCATAAGAGGGTTTAATGCATGGGAACTTCCACCGTTAAAATTCTACTGTTTTTTGAGGCCAACACTTTAAAGGTGTTTGTTTCTGAAATGCCCAAGGCATCTCTTTTTTCTAAGATGTGTTCGGCAATAGTAAATTGCCCTTCAATAATAAAGGCATATACACCGTTATTGGGTTTATGCATTTCATACTGAAAGACCGTATCTTGATCAAATTCGCCCAAATGAAACCAGGCGTCTTGGTGAATCCACATACCCGCATCTTGTGGGTTAGGCGAAACCACTTGATAAAGACTATTAGGCTTTTTAAGACTTTCAATAGACATTTGATCATAACGGGGTGATACGTCTTGCTGGTTTGGAAATACCCAAAGCTGTAAAATATTAGTTTTTTCATCTTTGTGATGATTATATTCGCTGTGATAAATGCCAGTTCCGGCGCTCATTACTTGAATTTCATTGGATGTAATCACCCCTGAATTATCCATACTATCTTTGTGTTCCAAGGCCCCCTCCAAAGGGATAGTGATAATTTCCATGTTGTTGTGAGGATGGGTTCCAAAACCCATACCGGGCGCAATAATATCATCATTTAGCACCCGTAAAGCTCCAAATTGAATGCGCTCGGGATTAAAATAATTGGCAAAACTAAAAGAGTGCTTTGCTTTGAGCCACCCATGGTCGGCATTTCCTCGGGTGTGGGCGGCGTGAAATATCTTTTTCATTTTTTAATTAGCCTATTTTGTTTGTAAAAACAATAGTTGTATATACAAATATATTATAAAATTTTTTAATTTCTATTTTCCCGATTGTTTTTTGATTTGTTCAATTTTTTTAAGGAGGGCTGTTTTAGCTTTAAAATATTTAATAAGCACTTTCACTTTTTCTTCATTTTCTTTTTTTTCTGCCTCCTTTTCTTTTTCTTCTGCAATGGTTGTTTTAATATTCTGATAGGTACTCACTCCAAAGGCAACCAAAATGAGCCCACAAACTATGAAAGCGATAATTTCTTCAAATTCGGATAAATACATATTCTTATCTTGCACCAAATTTAAAAAACTCAGCGGGATGCAGTTTAAAAGTCCAATTTTTTTCACATATAAATGTTTTTTTTACAACACCTTTTTTTTGTTCTGTATCTATGGGCTTTATGGTCAACAACCCACAGCTACAAGCACCATTACTTTAGATGCCGTTGAGTTGCAAAGCACTAAACTCAACAGTGCTCGAGAAACCCAATCGCAGGCTTTGAGTGTGTATGATTTTAGCCAACGACAAGTGTATCATCAACAATTGTCTTTGCAAGAATATTTGCGACAAGTGCCGGGGCTTTTCACGCTCAACGCCAATAATTACGCTCAAGATTTGCGTTTGGCCATTAGAGGGTTTGGTGCCCGGGCGGCATTTGGAATCAGAGGGGTTAAAGTGGTGGTGGATGGCATTCCAGAAACCACACCCGATGGGCAAGGCCAAGTAGATAATATTCCTTTGCCCCTAATTGAACGTATCGAAATATTAAGAGGCCCTGCCTCCAGTCTTTATGGCAATGCAGCCGGGGGTGTGCTCTATCTTAGTACTATGGATTCTTTGCCCGGTGATGCGGTTCGTTTTGCCTCCCTGTTAGGGAGTTATGGTTTGCAGTCTTTTCAGGCACAACAATATATAAGTTCAAAAAAGACCAAACTTTTATTGTTTGAAACGGTATTAAACACACAGGGATTTAGAAAACAAAGTCAACTTAAGCAGCGGCAATTTAATGCCAAGCTTACGCATCAATTTTCAAAAGATTCTAAACTCCTCTGGCAATTGAATTATACCAATAGTCCTCAAGCTGGAGACCCGGGGGGGCTCACCTTGGAAGAATCTCAGACCGATCGCAGTCAAGCACGAAAACGCAACGTGGAGTATGATACCTATGAAAAGATCAATCATTTTAAAACAGGAGTGCAATGGAAAAAAGAGCTTCAATCCGGATTGGATTGGACCTCTTATGCGTTTTATTCTTTTCGAGATTTTTATGGAAAATTACCTTTTGAGGCAGGTGGAATAGTAGATTTAAAACGAAATTATTATGGTTTTGGCATGGCTTTAAAAAAAGTGAACCCTAAACATCGCTGGCAAATGGGCATAGAATGGGCTGAACAAGCCGATCAACGGGACCGTTACGCTAATTTAAAAGGAATTCAGGGCGGACAAACGTTTTCTCAATTAGAGCAATTTGCAGCTGGTTCCGTTTTTCGTATGGATGAAATTGCCTTGGGCAAGGGTTGGTTTCGTTCCAGTTTTCGATTAGATCAACAACGTATAGGGTTAAATAAGGCCTCCACCGCCCGTGATTATGTTGCCTTTAATCCGGGGGTTGGATTCTATCAGCCACTGGGCAGCGGTATAGGATGGTTTGCCAATTTCTCTACTAGTTTTGAAACCCCCACCATGAGCGAGCTTTCTGCAAACCCCACCGGGCAAGAAGGTTTTAATGAAACGCTAGACCCTTCTAAAGCGCAAAATTATGAGGTAGGTTGGCGGTTGAGCAATAACTCTAATCGTTTGGAGGCAACATTGTTCTATATTCGTTCTACTAACGAAATTTTACCCTATGAACTAGAAGCTTTTCCGGGGCGTTCTTTTTATAAAAATGCAGGAGCTACCCGCCGCTATGGCCTCGAAGTGCAGTGGGAATTTGAATGGCAACATTGGGAGGGAGAAGTGGCTTTTACGCAAGCTCGATTTCAAATTCATTCCGGCAGTTTGTCTGGTAAGGCCTTACCTGGGCTGCCGCAACAACAGGCACAATTTAGAGTTCGTTACCACTCAAACTCTAAATGGGCGTTGCAATTGGAGGGGCAACATACCGGGCGTTTTTATGCCGATGATGCTAATGCCGTGGCCATAGAAAATTATCAACTCATGCATTTTCAAGCGGTCAAAAGCATCCCTTTTTCGGGGGGTACACTCTCCCTTTTGGGAGGTATAAACAATGTGTTAAATACTTCTTATTTTGACAACATACGTTTGAATGCCTTTGGCAAGCGTTACTATGAACCGGCTCCGGGGCGTAATTTTTATGTTGGCCTTAGGGTGGGGCTTTAAGAAAGAGGAAAGGGTTAAATCGTATTAATTGAAAACCTTTTCCCCTCTATAGAGAGGGGAATGATTTTGTGAAACAAAATCAGGGGTGTTTTTTTTTGAATCAGAGATTTTTGGGAACTAAACAAGGGTTTGGGTTTTGACACCCCCCTAACCCCCCTTGCTAGGGGTGGGTAAGTTTTATGCAATCGCGTGCCAATATCATCTAGACAAACTAAGCACCCCTTCCATAAAGGCATCGGCATAGGCATCTCGGTTGGGGTCTCGACCAATATAGCTCATAAAGGTGCTTTCTTTGCTGTGGCCAGTCTTTTGCATGAGTATTGGAGTGGGGATTTTCCCAAAAAAATTAGTAGCAAAAGACCGCCGTAGATAATGGGCTGTAATGACTGTGTATTTAGGAAAGAAACCCCATTCTTTACGATGGGTTTTGGCACTAAATTTATACCCCTGCACCTTTTGGTTGATACCCGCCAAGCGCAGTACTTCTTTGAGGGTGAGGATGTTGATGACTCGTGCCCGTTGATGTTGGGTGAAGCCGGAAATATGTTGGGTGTACGGATGCACCTTGCCCCCGTTTTTTTTTGGCATCTAAGCACAGGGTTTTAAGCGCACCCAACAAGCGGCCAGCATAATTTTCACTAAATTTTTTTTCTTCCAACAGCCATTGCGTAAAGCGAGCCACGCAGGCACTGTCTAAGTTGCTAAAGGTAAGCGGCTCTGAACTTGAGTCGCACCCTTTTGCTATCTTTAAACCATGAGAAAAAGTTTTTTTATCGGTTTTTTATTTTGTGCTTTTGTTTTACAAGGGCAATCCATTGGTAAAAGGCGCATTCAAAAACAACTCACTAAAATAGAGGCTTTTCAGCAAGCCCAAGTGGCTCTTTATGTGGCTCCTCTATCAGCAAACAAGCCCATCGCACAATGGAATAGTAATCGCTATATGACCCCGGCCTCCAATACGAAGTTGCTCACCTTTTTGGCTGCTCAACAGCAATTTGATTCCCTTCCCTCCTTATTTTACCACCAACAAGGCGACAGCCTCATCCAATTTAAATCTTCCGGCTATCCGCTGCTTTTTCATCCTTTTTATCCAGATCAAGCACTGGATGCCTTTTTTCAACAGCCTGTCCGGTGGGTCTATTGGGCACCCCAAGAGCCTCCCCATCCGTTAGGCCCCGGCTGGTCTTGGGATGATTATTCCTACTATTTTGCTGCAGAAAAAAACAGTTTTCCCATCTTTGGCAACAGCCTTCAAGCCACATTTCAGGAGGGACACTTAAAAACAAACACTGATGCCTTTGAATTTATTGCGACGCAAGACAGCGAAGCTCCAAAACTCAAAAGAAATCGATTTAAAAATACCTTCACCTACAATCCTCGGGCTTGGAAAGAAAACGACACCCTATATCGTCCCTTTCTTACCTCCGACTCCTTGTTTGCGACCCTATTGTCTCAGGCCATTCAAAAACCGATAGCCCTCAAACGCCCGGTCAAAGACACCCTGCTTTGGCAACCGCTCTATACCCATCATGAAAAACAACTGTATCAAGGGCTCTTGCAAGATAGTGACAACGGCATTGCAGAGGCCTTATTATTGATGATTGCAGAACAATATAATGGCCAAATGGAAACCCAAACTGCCATAGACAGCCTACTAACCCAATGGGCGCATTGGCTGCCTGATCCCATAGCATGGGAGGATGGCTCTGGTGTTTCCCGATACAACATGATAACGCCAAGAACCTTAGGTGCCGTGCTTCAAAAAATTCATCAAAGAGTGGGTTGGAAGGCCATTCAAACGCTTTTCCCAAAGGGAGGTTTTTCCGGCACACTAAAAAATTATCCGGTGCCTGATCTCTATGCCAAAACCGGAACCTTGCGGCACAATCATAATCTTTCAGGCTACCTCCTAAACAAACACGGAGAGCCCTTTGTTTTTGTGGTAATGATAAATCACTACACAGCACCAACGGCCGAAGTAAAACAAGGCATTACCGATCTACTACTTTGGATACAACAAAAATTAAAATAGGATTTTACTAGCCCACGATTGTATCAAGTGCTATTGCCCTTACTTGTTTTGCAACCTTTCTGCCACGACAGCCACTTCATCCAGCACCCGAAGCAAATTACCCCCCCAAATCTTTTCAATTTCGACTTCGGAATAGCCTCGTTTGACCAATTCTAGTGTTACATTAAAGGTTTCTGAAGCATTTTGCCACCCGTCAATGCCACCACCGCCGTCAAAATCGGAGCTGATGCCCACATGGTCGATGCCTATTTTTTCGATGAGATAGTCGATGTGATCTACAAAGTCCGACACGTTTACGGGATCTAGGTTAATTAAATCAGCCTGCGGATTGGCCTTTAACAGGCTGTCTCGAGCGGCTTCAAAATGTTCTGTTTTTTCTTTATTTAGAAAGGTGTCAAGAGCCACGGCTTGCACCACGCCACCATTTTCTTTGATCCAGCCCAACTGTTCATCGTCTAAGTTGCGGGGATGATCAGAAAGTGCTCTTGCGGAGGAATGGGAGGCAATTACAGGCGCTTTAGAAAGGGCAATACATTGGCGAATCGCTTCTTTAGACAAATGGGACAAGTCCACCATAATACCGTAATAATTCATTTTTTTGAGCACTTCCTTACCCAAGGGCGATAAGCCATTGTGGAGGACCGTACCGTCAAACTCGCCCGTGTTGGAATCGGCAAATTGACTGTGGCCGTTATGTGCCAGCGACATGTAGCGTGCCCCTTGATCATAAAAATCCTTGACTAGGGAGGTGTCTATACCTAGGGGATAGGCATTTTCTACACCGATCATGGCCACTTTTTTACCGGTTTGAAGCAGGCGTTGCACTTCGGCGGCCGAGGTGGCCAGTCCTATCTGTTCTGGGGCATAGACTTCAACCAAACGATGAATGGCATCAAATTTGGCTTGTGCATTGGCCAAAGCCTTGTTATAGCCAGCCGAGTTTAAATCGCCCTGCCCGGTATAAACAATAAACCATGCCACATCCAAACCCCCAGCTTCCATTTTGGGCAGGTTCACTTGGGTGGGGGTGTCTTGGCTGTAATTTAGGCTATCTGTAAAATAGGTCACTGAAATATCATCATGCGTATCTAACGTAGGCACTTTTTCGTGAATGGTCCGAGCGCGAACTTCTAAAGAAGATACTTTTTGGGGTGGGTTTTGACAAGAAACACAGCTTAAAGCCGATAAAAAGGCAATATATTTTTTCATTTGAAACAGGTTTTCTCAAAGGTAACACGTTTTTTTTTGCCCTTAAAAGGGAGATTTTTACAAATATTTAACACTTTGGCACAGTAATTGCAATTCCTGATGAGTTGTTTTTTGACGTTTCGTGTTAATAATATGTTGATAACCTCAAAATTTATTATCTTTGACGCTTATTAAACAACAATTGTTTAACATAATTAATTTTAATTTTAATCTTTTATCAAAATGAAAAAAAGTTTATTAAGTCTTTTGGCCGTTGCTGTTGCTGCAGTAGGGTGTCAAAATTACGACGATCAGTTTGATGACTTGAACAGCCAGATTGCGGCTCTTTCTTCGCAAGTTGCTGGTTTGGCTCAAGTTCAGAGTGATCTAGCAAGCTTAGCTGGAACAGTTTCCTCGCTGCAGTCTACAGTAGCTTCTACAGCTACTACTATAGCAGGTCTTGACGGTTTAGCTGACACTGTTGCTGAAATTTCTGAAGCAGTGGAAAATGTAGCATCTTCTGAAGAAGTTGATGCAATTGCTACTGATTTAGACTCAGCTCAAGAAAGTCTAGAAGAATTACTTGAAGCTTCTTCTGTATTTAATGGGAGTGTTGCTGTAAATTCTGTTGCAACATTAGATGTTTACCACAAAATGGGTTCAGCTTTAAATGTTGTTGCTGGTAATGTTGATATTACTGCAAAGCCTGACATGGATGCAACTAAGTTACAAGAATTAGTAGATAATATTTTTACTACGACTGGACATTTTACTTATGAAGCATCTCAATCATCTGTTGCTCCTGTTACTTTTAATAATTTAACTGGAACACAGACCCTAACAATTGATCAAGCAGGTGATTACATTTTCCAAACTCTAGGATCTGCTACTGTCGTTAATCTAAAGGACAGTTATAAGTCTAAAGTTACTAAAATTGATTTTAGAGAATTGACATCTGTTCAAAAATTTCAGACAGACGGAACTGATAACACCATTTCTTTCTCTAAAGCTCTTGAACTTCATTTAACAAAATTGGTTTACTACCCACCATTATCTTTGACTGTTGTTGTTGATGAGGGTGCTGCTATGCCTTTTGTTATGGATGACGTAGATGCTACTGGAGACCAATCAGATATTACACTAGATATTACTGGACCAGCTTCTTTCAATGTTTCTAACATTGAAGATGGAAGCATGACATTTAAAGATGTAGCTTCCGTTACTGTTAATGGTTTCGAAGGTGCTTTCACTATTAAAGATGGTGTAGAGTCTTTCTCTGCAGATGAGGTGGTTACACTTACCTTTTCTACTCCTACAGACTTAGAAACTTTAGATATCACTGGAGCAAAAGATGCTGATGTTACTACTTCAGTTGGACCAGCAATCAGTATGTCTAGTTTATCTAGTTTAGAAA